>JBHAFN010000267.1:0-3399 GCA_041856105.1 Bacillota bacterium | reverse complement strand
TTTTTACGGGATTTTATCCCACCAACACCAGAATTTATAGAACCTAAAATAAAAACTCTTCATGCAACCAAAAGCTAACAATACTTTTCGGTCATGCCTCGAAGAGTAACATTCCTATTACGAAGTAATAATAACAATATTTGAATATGTTTGCAAGAGCTTTTTAAAATTCCCTTGGTTAATAAGCACATACGGCTCTTTTAAGATTTCTTTTAACTTTCTGAACCTTATTATCATATGCTTTATACGAACAATCCAAATATTTGGACGCCTGTTCATATTTAACCTTATTAATAGTTAAATTTAATACCAGTTTATCTTCTTTGGATAAGTCATCATAATATTTTTTTAATCGGTCGGCAGCTTCCTTATATTCAAAATAAAAACACGGATCGATAAGTTGATCGTTAGAACAACTTAAATCAGCCACATAAAGATCTCCATCCTCCTTGATACACTCATCTAAAGATAAAGCATTGCAATTCACATAATTTTTTTGATTAAATAACTGTCTGATAATCGTTTTAATTCTTCTGTTTACGCAAGTAATCAGAAAAGTTTTAAACTGAGTAGATTGATCCTCTCTGAAATACTCAACGGAATCCAATATCGAAATAAAAGATTCCTGCAATATATCTTCCTTATGAATTTTTAAAAAAGGAAACTTAGCCGCAAAATCACTGATAATCTTCATCAGCAAATAACGATGTTGTTCAATAATTTGGGTATACGCATACTCATCATTCTGTTTAATCATATAGATAAGCTCATATACATTTTCCATAAAATCACCCCTTATAAAGGGAATCTTTTATTGTAAATCTCGTATAATAATACCCCTGTCGCCACCGAAGCGTTCAAAGAAGATATTTTCCCCACCATAGGAAGTTTAACCATAAAGTCGCAATGCTGCTTTACCAGTCTTGATATACCTTTACCCTCATTACCGATAACCAGCACGATCGGTGTATCATACTTTAAAGAACGATAATCAACCGCATTATTCATGTCGGTTCCAACCACCCAATAACCTTTTCCTTTAAGATACTCCAAGGCAAAACTCATATTGGTAACCTGAGCAACTTTTACCGTGTTAATCGCCCCCGCCGAAACCTTGGCAACGGTGCTGTTTAACCCTACCGCCCCATGTTTTTTAATCAACACTCCATCCACCCCGATTGCATCACAATTTCTTAATATAGCTCCGAGGTTATGAGGATCTTCAATTTCATCTAAAGCAACGATTAACCCTTGTTTATTCTTATCAACGGATTTTAATATATCATCAACTTCTACGGTCTTATACTCGTCTGTTTTAGCCACAATCCCCTGATGATTATCACTACCGCACAATTTTTTTAAAGTATGTTTATCGGTTTTACATATCTTAATTTTTTTATCTTTAACAAGTTCGGTAATACTTTTATCATCATGTAAAATATACAGTTCATATATTTTGGTGTTGTCCAATAACAGCCTTTTTACAATATTTTTCCCGTAAACATATTGTGCCATATTAAACCTCCATGATTGTTTTAACTCTATCCCAAAGTTGTTCTATACGATCATTCATTTTTTCCAAATACCAATATCCGATTAACGCTTCAAATCCTGTGGAGATACGATAGATTTGAATATCGGTATTTTTAGGAGTGGTGGAACTCTTATAATTTCTTCCCCTCTTATAAATCTCGATTTCATCATTGGTAAAGAAATTCTTTTCCAATAATGCCACAAAAATACCCGCCTGTGCCTTGGCACTGACAAACTCAATACTCTTCTTTTGCAAATCATCAGGTCTTTTTAATCCCTTTTCTACCAAATAAGATCTGACATACAATGACCAAATCGCATCACCCAGATATGCTAAAGTACCGCCGCTTAATTCATTCGTATTCATTATAATAAACCTCTCTCTATTAATTTTTGACGGAAAAGATCCGCTTTTTCAAAATCCTTTATCCCCTTAGCATCATTCCATGATTTAAATAAATCCTTATCATCCTGATTAAGTTTTACTTTTTCATATTTTATCCCCAAAACTTTAAGCATTTTATCCACACTGTTAGTATATTTACCAACCTCTTTAAAGTTTATTTCTTTATTTCTCAAAGATGCATTTAGCTTTTTAATTGTATCATAAATAACCGTATAGGCATTAGGGGTATTTAAATCGTCATCCATTTGATCCAAAAAACTGCGATAACTTTCTTCATCGAAATCATCCCCGCTATAATCATTAAGCTGAAGTTTGATCATGGCGTTTTTTAAGGTCATCAACACTTTATCAAGCTCTTTTTTTGCCGTTTCAATCGCTTCATCGCTGAAATTCAATTCCTTACGATAATGAACGCTTAACATAAACCATCTGACCAGTGATGAACCCAATTTATCAATCACATCCTGCGCCCAAGAAATATTTCCTAACGATTTGCTCATCTTTCCGCCGTTAAGATTCAACATCGCATTATGAATCCAATAATTAGCGATATGATTATGATGAACCGCCATATTTTGCGCAACCTCATTTTCATGATGCGGAAATTTCAAGTCTACCCCTCCGCCATGAATATCAATCATTCCATGAAAGTTATCCTCAATCATAACCACACATTCGGTATGCCATCCCGGTCTGCCTTTACCCCATGGACTATCCCACTTAATTCCGTCTGCGGTTTTTTTCCATAAGGCAAAATCAAACGGAGATTCCTTCTTATCATTCTCTTCTATTCTTGCCCCTGCCTGAAGCTCATCGAGATTTTGATTACTGATTTGCCCGTAATTATCTATACTTTTAACCCTGAAATAAACATCACCGTCAATTTCATACGCATTTTTGTTTTTTACCAAAATATCTATAAACTCAATTATTTGATCCATCGTTTCGGTAACCTTGGGAGCTGCGTCCAACTTAATCGTATTTAAATCTTCCCTTACCTTTTCATAAGCTTTGATATATCTGGAAGTAATATCTTTTTCACTTACATTTTCTTCCAAAGCTTTTTTTATAATCTTATCGTCCACATCCGTATAATTGGACACAAACTTAACCTTATAACCCTCCGCTTCAAACACCCTCCTTAAAGTATCAAACACAATTATCGGTCTGGCATTACCGATATGGGCATGATTATAAACGGTAGGTCCGCATACATACATATTAACCTCACCGGGTTTAATACTCTTAAAATCCTCTATTTTTAAAGTTCTGCTGTTATAAAGTCTTATCATAAATACTACCTCTTCTTTAATACCTAACTATTATACCATATCGACAAGATTGTATTATTTTGATAAATATCCGTTTAAACTTTCTTCTCCAAAATATAATCATCCATAAAATAACCCTGCCCTATATCCAAACATCTTTCCCCCACAATCTTAAACCCTTTGTTTTTA
>JBHAFN010000266.1:0-3074 GCA_041856105.1 Bacillota bacterium | reverse complement strand
TGGTGCTTAGGGAAAAGATTTTAAAAGGTTTACAAGAAGGAATGGGCTTGGCTATCAACTATGAATTAAATTCCGTTATAAGAGGTGTGGAAGCGAAAATCAGCTTGGATAATTCCAAAACCGCCGTTTACATAGTTCCTACTCTTGAAGAGCTTGTGATTGCCAGAGATACATATCGTTTGTTAAATGAATAACTCTCTTAAAGAAATTATTAAAGGCTTTACCAAAATAACCGTTTTTAGGCATGAAAATCCTGACGGCGATGCCTTAGGCAGTCAATTTGCTTTAAAGTATATGATTGAGGATAATTTTAAGGATGTTGAGGTTAAAGCCTTGGGTTATGAAGCGTATTTTAAGGACTTATTTGATAAGTCGGATATGGTCGATGAAGATTTTATCAAGGATTCTCTGGCAATAGTTTGTGATACCGCCAATTCTTCAAGAGTTGACGATCAAAGATATACATCCGCAAAAAAAATTGTTAAAATCGATCATCATCCCAATCTTGAACCGTTCGGCGATATTAATATAGTTGATATAAAATATGCGGCTACCTGCGAATTGCTTAGTGAATTATTTTTTAAAGAAGATTTAATAATCAGTGAAAAAACGGCTAAAATGCTTTATATAGGTATTTTGACCGATACACTGGCTTTTAAAACTAACAATACTACCGAAAATACGCTTTTGATGGCTTCAAAGCTTGTAAAATGCGGAATAAACATTCCGTTAATAAATCAAATCGTGTTTAATGATGATTTAAAGACCTTTAAATTTAAAACGTTGTTGAGAAATAAGTTACAGGTACAGGATAGGGTCGGTTATATAGTATATAGTCATGATGAAATAATTGATTCCAAGCTTAAGGCAGGGGATATAAGAGGTTTTATTAATGAGATAGGGAATATTAAAGAACTTGAGGCTTGGTGTATTTTTACGGAAAAAATAATCGATCACAAGCCGTTATATGACGGTTCCTTAAGATCAAAAAATATCGCCGTCAATACGATAGCCGGTTTATATAACGGTGGGGGACATAAAAATGCCAGCGGGGTAAAAAATTTAACTTTGGTTCAGGTATTTGAAATTATCAGTCTGATGCAAAAAGAAATATATAATTGTGAAAGTAATAACATACAAGAAATTGTTAAAAAAACGTTGATATAACGCTATATATGGTATAATAGTTACATACATGGAGGAAAATTAAATGTCAGATGTATTAAACAAAAAAGCACTTGCAGAAATCGTTGCGGAAAAAACTGGTCTTACTAAAAAGGATTCAGTAGAAACATTAGATGTAGTATTTAATGCAATTACGGAATCATTAAAAAAAGGAACAAAAGTAGATATTAACGGTTTCGGTAAATTTGAAGTGAAAGTAAGAAGTGCTCGTACAGGGATTAATCCGCTAACAAGAGAAACAATTAAAATTGCTGAAAGCAAAGTTCCTGCATTTAAAGCGGCAAAAGCTCTAAAAGAAGCAGTTAAATAAGTCTTCTGACAGATGGGTAAAACCATCTGTTTTATTTTATAAAAAACGCTTATATCAGGCAAAATAACCCAATATAAGCGTGTATTTTCTATTAATAATGCGACAGTATATTTATTTCGCATAATGTATATTATACGGTTTTTTTAGATATCACATCAAGCAGTTTTATTTAAGATATTCAAGCAATGATTCTCCATGTGCCGGTAATTGCACATCAAAGTTATCGGCTATGGTTGCTCCTAAATCCGCAAATGTCTTTGACATTCTCAACAATCCTGTTCCTTGCATGGATTTGCTGTATAAGAATAAAGGAACCAGTTCTCTTGTATGATCGGTACCCGTCCATGTCGGATCGTTGCCGTGGTCGGCTGTAACCGCTAATAAATCATCGTCATGCAGTTTTTCAATTAATTCTGCCAGTAAGCCGTCAAAGGTTTCCAATTCCCGCTTATAGCCTTCAGGATCTCTTCTATGCCCCCATTTGGCGTCGAAATCAACCAAATTTACAAAGCATAAACCGTTAAAGTCTTTTTCGGCAATTGCAATTGTTTGTTCCATTCCGTGAACGCTCGATTTTGATTTGTATTTTTCGCTGATGCCTTGTTCAACAAATATATCTGCAATTTTACCAACACTTATAACATCATAACCGCCATCCTTCAATTCATCCAATACGGTTCTGCCAATCGGTTTTAAGGCTAAATCATGACGATTGGCGGTTCTTTCGAATTTACCCTTACCCGTACCGATAAACGGTCTGGCGATAACTCTACCTACCTTCCATTCAGGTTTCATGGTGATTTCTCTGGCAATATCGCAACATCTTAACAATTCATCCAAACCGAAGGTTTCCTCATGAGCGGCGATTTGTAAAACGGAGTCGGCGGAAGTATACACAATCATCTCTCCCGTTTGCATGTGTCTTTCCCCAAGTTCATCCAATATCTCGGTTCCGGAAGCGGCTTTATTTCCGATAACCTTATGACCGGTTTGTTTTTCCAACTCGGCAATTAATTCATCGGGAAAACCGGTATCGGTAAAGGTAATAAACGGTTCATCGATATATAAACCCATCAGCTCCCAATGTCCCGTCATGGTATCTTTTCCTACGCTTGCTTCCTGCATTTTTAAATAATAACCTTCCGTAGTGCTTAAAGGTTCAACTCCTTTGATTTTATGCAGATTTCCTGCCCCTAGCTTTTGTAAAGTAGGCAGTTTGATGCCGTTGCATACTTCGGCAATATGCCCGACCGTATCAGCTCCTTCATCATTAAACTTGTAAGAGTCATCGGCGCTGCCAAACCCCCACGAATCGACTACGATACTGAATATTCTTTTATATTTTTTCATCTATATCTCCTTCCACTTTCGGAAAAAACTTGCTATAACTCTCTTTTAAACGCTTCTTTTCTACATGGGTATATATTTCGGTAGTTCTGATATCGCTATGCCCCAATAACTCCTGAATACTCCTTAAATCGGCATTTCCTTCCAATAAATGAGTCGCAAAGCTGTGTCTGAGTTTATGAGGAGTTATGGGTTTTGTTATAGATAATTTCTCGCATGTTAATTTTAACAT
>JBHAFN010000265.1:0-3965 GCA_041856105.1 Bacillota bacterium | reverse complement strand
CTCCTGAAGAAGTAATGGAAAACGATAATTCCATTACCGGCAAATATTTAAGCAATAAATTTAAAATAGACATACCTGATTTCAGAAGAAAAGGTAACGGAAAATATGTTGAAATTGTCGGGGCGAAAGAAAATAATCTTAAAAACATTAACGTTAAATTTCCTTTGGGTTGTATGAATTTAATTACCGGAGTCAGCGGTAGCGGTAAGAGTACTTTGGTAAACGAAATTCTGCTTAAGGCGGTGATGCAGTCCTTGGGGAGAAAGAAGGTGAAGCCCGGGGCTCATCATAAAATTAAAGGTTTGGAAAATATTGACAAGGTTATTGAAATAAGTCAGGATCCTATCGGCAGAACTCCTCGCAGTAATCCGGTTACTTATACGGGGGTATTCGATGATATAAGAGATTTATTTGCCTTGACTCCCGAGGCGAAACTTAAAGGATATGAAAAAGGAAGATTTTCCTTTAATGTTAAGGGCGGAAGATGTGAAGCGTGTCAGGGCGACGGCGTTAAAAGGATCAGTATGAATTTCCTGCCGGATGTTTTTGTGCCTTGTGAGGTGTGCCATGGACAAAGATATAATGAAGAAACCTTACAGGTTAAATTCAAAGATAAAAATATCAGTGAAGTTTTAAATATGACCGTGGAGGAATCAATTACCTTCTTTTCGTCAATTCACAAAATTAAAGATAAGCTGATGACTTTATATGATGTAGGGCTTGGTTATATCAAACTTGGGCAATCAAGCACCACGATTAGCGGCGGGGAGGCTCAAAGAGTCAAGTTGGCTTCCGAACTGCAAAAGAAAGCTACCGGTAAAACCGTTTATATCCTGGACGAGCCTACTACGGGATTACATACTCATGATGTAAAAAGATTATTGCGGGTTTTACAAAGGATTGTAGATAACGGCGACACGGTATTAATTATCGAGCATAATTTGGACGTGATTAAGAATGCGGATTATATTGTCGATCTCGGTCCCGAGGGGGGCGACGGGGGAGGAACGATTGTGGCTACCGGTACTCCGGAAGATATAGCAAAGGTAAAAGAAAGCTATACGGGTCAATATTTAAAGAAAATCCTAGAAAGAGGTAAGTAGATGGAAGAAGTTAACGATAAAGAGGAATATCAAGGTAAAGTAACCATTAGGGAGGTAAAAGAATTCTTTAATTACAGACAAATTACCGGAAATGACGAGTCATTAAACAGGTGGATTGTAGTACCCGATGTTAACCGTCCCGGATTGGAGCTAAGCGGTTTTGAAAAGCTGACCGAGCCTAGAAGATTGGTAATTATCGGTAGTAAGGAAATGGAATATATTGAGGAAATGAGCGAACATGATCAAAGGGAAAGGTTTAAACTCATTACGGATGCGTTAACTCCGATGATTTTAATTACCAGAAACTTTGAATGTCCCCGGGTTTTAAGAGAAATTGCCGAGGAGAACAACTTTCCGATTTTCAGTTCGCATGCGCCCACTTATCGGGATATGGTTGATATTATTACGTTTTTGGATGAAAAGCTTGCGCCAAGCGACAGCTTACATGGTGTTTTGATGAGCGTTTACGGGGTAGGAGTATTGATTACCGGAGAAAGCGGCATGGGTAAATCGGAAATCGCCTTGGAGCTTATTAAAAGAGGGCATGTACTGGTGGCGGATGATCGTATCGATGTAAGCAGAGTGCATAATACAATCGTGGGCAGACCTCCTTTATTGCTGGAGGGTATGCTTGAAATCAGAGGGGTTGGAATTATTGATGTTTCCAAAATGTTCGGGGCAAGTTCTTTGCTTAAAAAGTTTAATATTAATATAATAATAAAACTGGAAAACTTCGATCAAAACTTTAACTATACAAGAGTAGGAGTTGAAGAGATGAATTATACCAAGATTTTAGGAGTTGAACTTCCTACTCTTATTTTGCCGGTCAGACAGGGACGGTCAATGGGGGTTATCGTGGAGTCGGCGGTTACCAATTATCGGTTGACCGAACAGGGGTTTAACAGTGCTAAAGAGTTTGAGAAGAGAGTATATGATTATATTCAACTTCAAAATGAATTGAATAAGGAGGGCAAACAATGACATTTTTTCCCGATTCAACAACTTTTGTCAGTTTTGGACTTTTTTCCATAAAGTGGTATGCGCTTACCATGCTGGGTGGAGCGCTTGTAACATATTTTTTTACGGCTAAGGAATTTAAAAAGAACGGCTATGGTTCAGGAGTTTTGGATGATTTATTTTTCGGGGCTTTCTTATTGGGAATAGTCGGGGCAAGGATTTGGTATTGTCTGTTCAGCGTTCCCGAGTATTATTTTGAAAATCCGATTCGTTTTCTGTATGTAATGGAAGGCGGTTTGGCCATTCAGGGCGGTTTGTTCGGCGGTGCTTTATATATTCTTTATTATTGTAATAAGCATAAGATGAATTTTTTTAGAATTGCGGATGCGATTGCGCCCAATATATTAATCGCTCAGGCGATTGGAAGATGGGGTAATTTTATTAATAAGGAAGCTTATGGTAATGTTGTGTCCGAAGCTTTCTATAATAATTTTCCTAAGTTTATCAAGGATGGAATGTATATTAACGGCGCTTATCGTCAACCTACTTTCTTGTGGGAGAGCGGTTTAAATCTATTGGGATTTATCTTAATTAATTATGTTTATAAGAAATATAATCGTAATAAAAGAGGCGATATGGTTTATATCTATCTCATATGGTATGGACTTACCCGAGTGGTGGTTGAGAACTTCAGAACCGACAGCTTAATGTTTATGGGCTTAAAGATGGCTCAGGTTATTTCCGTCATATTTATTGTTATCGGGTTTATCGGTATATTCGGCGGTTTTGAAAGATTTATTAAAAAAAGAAAGCCGGTGGTATTGTTTGATTTTGACGGAACGTTAATTGACAGTGCGCCGGGGATTTTGGAAACCTATCGTTATTTATTCGCTAAATACGGTAAGGAGGAAGAATTTGATGAAACAAAAAGAAAAGAGGTTTTAGGACCTCCGTTAAAGGAAATGTTTCCTAAGTATTTTCCTAATCAAAATACGGATGAGCTTATTAAGGAATATGTTGAATATAACTATAAAATTCATCCCGAATACGTAACTTTAATGAATAATGCAAGAGAATTGATTGCTTATTTGCAAGAGGAAGGTTATAAGATCGGGATAGTTTCTTCCAAGCTTAAAGAGGGAGTCGAATTCGGACTTAAATTATTTGCGTTGGAAGGTAAATTCGACGTGATTGTCGGCATTGACGGCGTCAATAAGGGTAAGCCTGATCCGGAAGGGATCTTAAAGGCTTGTACCATGCTTAATGAAGGTCATGATGAATGTATCTATGTTGGGGACAGCTTGACGGATATTGAGGCAGGTAAAGCGGCAGGGGTTTATACAATCGGTTATGTATTCGATCAAAACAGATTGAATGCCTTGACGAACAGTAAACCGAATAAAGTAATTAATGATTTAATGGAAGTTAAAGAAGTATTAATGGAGAATAAATTATCATGGACAATAAATATGATGTAATAATTATCGGGGCGGGTCCTGCAGGGATGACGGCGGCTATATATGCCAAAAGAGCGGGGCTTGATGTGGCAATGCTTGAATCAATGGCTCCGGGCGGGAAGATGGTTAAAACTTTCGATATTCAAAACTATCCCGGTTTTGCGAAGATTAACGGGGCGGATCTTTCCATGAACATGTTTGAGCATACGCAAAAATTAGGTGTTCCTTATCTTTATGGGGATGTCGTTAAGATTGAGGATGGGGAATATAAAAAGGTTATATGTGTGGACGGCAATGTTTATACGGCCAAGGCGATAATCATTGCGACCGGCACCAAAGAGAAGTTGTTGAATATTCCCGGGGAGATTAAATTTACCAGTCGGGGAGTTTCTTATTGTGCGGTTTGTGATGCCTCGTTTTTTAAGGATAAGACGGTTGCGGTGATTGG
>JBHAFN010000264.1:0-5561 GCA_041856105.1 Bacillota bacterium | reverse complement strand
TTAGTGGAATATTTTCTTCAAAATCATTTGTTGAATAATATGGTTAGCGATTATACCTGAATTTATTAGTCAAGATTAAACAATATAGAAATTATTTTGAGTTCACCATTGCTAATGGTGTTTTTTTGTATGCTTTAAGCAGACAACCGCCATGACATTTAAATTTATACTATAGGTGAATAATACAGCACTATAGAAAAGGAGATGGAAAAGATGATTTGTTTAAAGTGTAAAAAAGAAATACCTGATGAAACAACGATTTGTCCGTTTTGTAATGAAGAGATTGAATTGTCGCAACAGCCTGATGCCATTGATGAAACAAAGTCCGAAGATAATGCCTTTGACAATAAATTATCCGATGAAGAATTAAAGGGGTCGATTGATGATTCTGAAGCCAATTTAAATATTGAAAAAAATGATAATGCCGATGAAAACAAATCGGATAACTTAGAAAATAATAATGACGGCGAACAGGTGGTTGAGTCTAAAGTAAAAAAACCGTTTAATAAAAAAATGTTTCTTATTGTGGGATGTATCGTATTGATGATTGTTTCCGCATTTGCAGTAATTCATTATGTTAATGAAAATAGATATAATCAGGGAATAGAATTGCTTGAAAATAATGATTATCAGGAAGCATATACAATATTTAAATCCTTAGGTTCTTTTAATGACGCAAAAGAGAAAAGCGAATATGCCTTTCAAGGAATAAAATATCAGGAAGGTAAACAATTGATGAATGAAGGTAATTATGCCGACGCCATCACCATATTTGCGGATATTGCCAAATTCAAAGACGCCAATAATTTGTTGGGGGAATGTCTGTCGCTCAATAATTATCATAAAGCTCTGGCTTTAATGGAGAGTGAGGATTATCAGGGGGCTCTTGAATTATTGAAAAAAGTAAAAAGCGAATATGTAAGTAACGTTAATGAAGTAATTTTCGAATGTGAGAATACAATTAAATATCTTGACGCCATCAGCGCTTATGAAAACGGGGAAAATTATGAAGCTTACAAGATGTTTATTTCTTTGGGGGATTTTAAGGATTCCGCATTAAAAGCTGAGGAATGTATAGTTCCTAAACCGAATACGGGAGTAATTTATCAAAACGACAATTATAGGGGTTCAGCTTGTTCACTTACTATCAAACCTCCGTCTGACGGAAGCAGTACATATTTTAAAATTTACAATGAAACCGGAGAAACACTTGTGGCAAATATTTTTATCAACAGCGGAAATTCTGCCAAGATCAATTTGCCTGCGGGTAAATATACGTTTAAGTCCGCATATGGTTATAAGGTTTGGTTTGGAGAAGAGGATATGTTTGGCGATGAGGGAGTGTACCAACAAATAAAGGTAAGCAATTCCAATGAAATATTTACCTTGGAGAGAAATTATGATTATACTCTTACATTACGTTCGGTTAGTAAAGGTGGCACCACCGTTCCTACCCAAAATATCGATAAGGATTCATTTTAAAAAGGTAGGGGGTATAATATGAAAAAACTATTGATTGGGATATTTGGGCTGTTGCTTATTGTTTCATTTGGGGGATGTACATCAAATAAGAGCGGAGAAGTTAATGTGGGCAATACCGTAGAAAGTGGTGAAGCGGTTAAAGAAAATGTTGATGAAATTAAATGGCTATCTTATTCTCTTGTGATTAAAGAAATTCGAGAGGTCAATGAAAGTGATAACCTTTTAAATAAATCGGCTTCTGAAGGATATCGTTATGTTATAGCTGAACTTTACGGGAAAGATATGATGATTAAATCCGGCGATATCAGTGCGGAAAGTGTTAGAAATTTTGTTTTGATTGATATGAATGGTAATGAGACAGAACCTGAGATGTTCACTATATGGGGAATTTCGTATGATGATAGTACCGGTTTTTCTACCGATGAAATGCAGGAAGGATTTCGTTTGATGTTCTTAATTGATGAAAACAGCGCTTTAGAAAATTTACAACTTAAAATCAAATAAAATGATGCAGTGTACGGGCGTCAAATTAATGGGTATTGGGAATAGGAGGGTTTATTAATGAGTGATTTAAAAACGTATGTACTTAACGTTAAGGGAAAGAAACCTGATGATAAGCAGGTGGAACAATGTTTAAATCTAAAGTACGGAAAAGAAAAAGCGGGAATTGAGGAGATTAAAAACGCATTTAAATGGTTTGGAATCGGCATAGCGACAAGTATTGCGGCGTTTATTTTCGGACGTTGGGTAATTAGCAGTTTTGTAGGGATTGGAGTTATCTTTTTCGGATATGGGTTAGCCTATGTGCTGACTCCTGTAATGCTGTGTTTTGCGATTTATAATTTGCTTGGAATATTTCGCTCTGCCCGTAAGAAAAAAGTTGCGGATGCGTTTGAATGGATATGGCTTACCTCCATATTGGGGAATGAGCTGCTTTCAGGACGCTTCGGTAATCTTAATTTTGCAGTGTCTGCCACGAAGCGTGTTTTTCCGGAAGGAATACAATTTAATGAAATCGATTATATAAATTATTTAAATTCCTTTCGTAACGAAATATTGAGATTGGTTGAACCAAATGCCAAGACATTTAAAGATGCCGGATGGTATGAGGTTGCTCCTCATGTCCGAAATAAGCTAATCAAGGATGAAAAAATTAACGATCATCTGCATGAAATACATGCCCAAATCACTTTCAACGATGTGTTTAACCGTATAGCGGGGAAAGACACCGAAGAAGCTATTGCGACAAAGATTGAAATCAAAGTTGTTCAATACTATATAAAATCAGGACGGTATTGGTTCCCGTATGATTTTATGCCTGAATTTAAATTGGAAAAATGAAGAGGAGAAAATGATGGAAAAGACTATGACTTTAAAAGGACTGAAGTGTCCCAAATGTAATTGTGAAGATTTAAAAATTAATGGAAAACCTAAGGCTTTGGCTAAGGAAATGACCAATTTTCTGTTGTTTGGCGGTGTGGGTAATATAGTAGCAAGTAAAATGGCTTCCAAAAATTATGAAACCGTCGCATTGTCATATGAATGTAAAAAATGTAAACACAAATTTGAATCTATGCCTTTAATTGCTTTGGAAGAAGATATACTTGAATCTCCTTGTACAATTAATTTTACCCGTCTGAACAGTTTTATCGGTTGTGCGGGTGCCCAAATGGTTTATTTAAACGGTGTAAATTGCGGACCGGTAGAAAACGGAAAGACAATAACTTTAAAAACCGATAGTCGCTGGAATAAGGTTTTTGTTACCGACCCATATGGAGTTGCCTTCCCGGATGTTTATTGTTTTGAGGCGGTGCCAAACGGGGTGGTGAATCTTAACTTTAAGAGAAAATTTGTTTAGTTATATTAAAAAAGGTGAGAGTTTATCTGCTTTCACCTTTTAAAAGCTCATTTAAAATAGCTTCTTTATCAACCGTGGCTTTTCTTTTCTTGGCGATATTTAATAAATCATATTGTTCCAAGATGTTTAAATTTAAATCTTCTACCAATGACAGAGTCAGTTTGGTATAGGTGTTGTCAAGGAAATATTGCGGATCGTGGATATCCAATCCTAAAACGATTTGGGCATTTTTTTCTTTAACCAATTTAAAAAATTCATAGTGGGGATAAGGATATCTTACGGAATCGTTGTAATACAGCTGTCCGTATTTTACTCCGCCGCAATTCAACTCGATCGGCATATTGTTTCTTATGGCGGCATCGATGATGATGTTGGCGGCTTTAACGCAATGTTCATCCCATTGTTTATAGCTGAACATGAAAATATCGGGATGAGCAATGATATCGTATAAATGAGAGTCGCATCCTTTAGCGATGCTTTCGGCATATTCCAACAGTTGTTTTGGTGTGCTTAAGTCATAGTTGGAATGTCCTAAGTGTTCATTACAATGTTGACCGAGAATAAGGTAGTCCAACATTTCCCTATATCTGATAATATCTTGGATTTGTGAAGGATAGTATTCACATTCCAGTCCGATGATTATTTCTATTTGGTCTTTATATTTTTTTTTCAGATTAGTTATTGATTGAAGATAGTCGTCAAATTGGTCAAACGGCATTCTTATTCTCGGCTCCGGCGTTCTAAACGGCGCATGATCGGAAAATCCTAGGATTTTATATCCTGCCAAAATGGCGTTTGTTACATATTCTTCGTCGCTTCCTATAGCGTGGCCGCACCTTTTTGTGTGGCTATGATAATTGTATTGTATTTTCATGGCTGTATTATATCATATAAATGGAGGGATATAATGAAAGGTAATCTTTTAATTATAAGCAGAATATTGACGCTTATTGCCTGTTTAATGATATTTTTTATGGAAGCGGATGTTTTTGCGAATGATAATATTTTGAAAAATATTGTTTATGTATGCATATTTTTTTCGCTTATATTTAATGTCATATATTACAAAAATGTTTATAAACCTAAATATTATATGTGGTTAACGGTAACCTTATTGTTAAGCGTATATGCAATATATAAAATTATCGATTAATAAAATCAAAGATCTTTATGAACAATAACAGATTATTCAAAATTGTATATTATCTTTTAAAACACGGAAGAAGTACGGCGGTAGAGCTTTCCGAAAAATTGGAAGTGTCCGTTAGAACCGTATATAGAGATATCGATTCGATAGGCAGTGCTAATATCCCTATCTATGCGATTCAGGGAAAGGGTGGCGGAATAGAAATAGATCCCGATTTTATCATCAGTAAGTCTTTATTGTCTGAAAATGAAAAAGAACAGATTATAATTGCCTTACAGAGTTTAAAACAAACCGATTCTTTATATAAAGATGATCTGTTGGTAAAACTTTCCGCCTTATTTAAAGTTAAAAATCATAATTGGGTTGAGGTTGATTTTACCAATTGGCAAAATAATGAAAATTATAAAAAAGTATTTAACGATATAAAATTTGCCATTATAAATAAAAAGGTAATGTCTTTTTCTTATTACAGCAGTAATGAAGAAGAAACCGTAAGAAAGGTAAAACCTGTAAGATTATTGTTTAAAGGGCAGGATTGGTACTTATATGCTTTTTGTATGTTGAGAAATGATTTCAGATACTTTAAGTTGGTCAGAATTAAACAACTTGAGATATTATCCGATGAATTTGAAGATGATTTTGAAGCGTTGATATTAAATAAAGAGATGAAACAGGAAGATATGATTAAAGTTAAATTGAAGTTTGATAAGAAGGTTGCCTATAGAGTATATGATGAATTGGGGGAAAATATCGTTGAGGATAATGCGGATGATTTATATGTAGAGATAGAGTTTGGTAATGATTACAATTTATACAATTATGTTTTTTCATTCGGGGATGCGGTGGAAGTAATTTATCCTGAGGAGATAAGAGTTAAAATCAAAGAAATGGCTGAGAAAATTCAACAAAAATATAAAACATGACAAATAGTGTCATATATTCCTTTGTATAATATAATTGTAAAGACATATAGAGGATTTTATGAAGTATGAATGGAAAAAGATGGCAAAAATCTTTACGGTTTAAAACAGATATTGAAAATTGCAGATGTTTTCAAACAAAAATTTATTTTGA
>JBHAFN010000263.1:0-3561 GCA_041856105.1 Bacillota bacterium | reverse complement strand
CAGTTAAAAAACGATACTTTGGTTATTATGGTCGATCATCACAGTTTGAAACAGTCCAACGGACCTTCCATACTGGAAAAAACCGACAAGCTGGTGATTATCGATCATCATCGAAGAAGCGCAAATATTCAGGTCAAACCTTCCTTGATTTATATTGAAGCGGGGGCTTCCAGTACATGTGAGCTGGTCAGCGAATTTGTACCTTATCTGAGCAATCGCATTGATATAAGCGATATTGAGGCGACGATAATGTTGGCAGGAATGACTATTGATACCAATCACTTTAAAGTAAGAACCGGTTCAAGAACTTATGATGCGGCAAGTTATTTGAGAAATTTAGGCGCCGATCCGATTCTTGTGGATGATTATATTAAAGACACTTATGATGAGTTTGAAACCAAAGCTTATATGTTAAGCAAAGTGGATAACTACGGGGACGGTATCGTTATCGTGGCAATTGATGACAGAATTATTTCCAGAAGCGTTATTTCGCAGGTCGGAGACAGTCTTTTAGGAGTTAAAGGAATTAATGCGGCTTTTATTATTTCCAAGATCGGAAATGATGAAGTTGGAGTCAGCGCAAGAAGTAATGGTAAAATGAATGTGCAGATTATTATGGAAATGATGCATGGCGGCGGGCATATGACCGCTGCCGGAGTTCAAAGAAAGAACGAATCGGTAAACAGTATAAAAAATGAATTGATTAAAGTACTGGATTCCAGTTTAAAGGAGGATAAAGGCGATGAGAGTAATATTGCTTAGTGATGTAAAAAAACTCGGTAAAAAAGGTGAAGTTGTTGAAGTGGCTGACGGTTATGCCAGAAATTTCCTTTTTGCGAAAAAATTGGCTGTTCAAGAATCTAATAAAAGTCGTGAAATTTTACAAAATCAAAAAGAAAAAGAAGCTTTAAATCAACAAAATCTTAAAAAGGAAGCTGAAGAATTGAAAATCAAATTGGAAACCATGGTTTTTGAATTTAAAGTTAAATCCGGTAAAGAAGGAAAGGTTTTTAATTCCGTTTCTACAAAAGCCATTGCGGAAGAACTGGCCAAAGAGGGAATTATCATAGATAAAAGAAAAATATTGGATACTCAGCCTATTGCGACCCTCGGCACTACCGTTGTCAGAGTTGAGCTTTATAAGGGTATAATCGGCAATATTAAATGTCATTTGAGTGGTAGTGAATAACTATGGTTAAAACATTACCGAATGCAATTGAAGCTGAACAAAGTCTTTTAGGTACGATTATTGTCTATCCCAGTGCCGCCCAAATTGCGATTGAGGCGGGAATGAGAGCCGAATACATGTTTTTGGAAAATCACAAAAAGATTTTTAATGCCGTAAATGATTTATATAACGAGCAAAAACCTGTGGATATTACTACCCTGTCAACAAGATTAAACGATTTAAATATTTTAGGCAGTGTCGGCGGATTGGATTATTTGATGACTTTAAGCGATACTTCAGTTTCCAGCTATAATACGAAAGCATATGTTGAGTTAATTCAAAATAAGGCTTTTATGCGTAATATGATTGAGGCTTGTCAAAGGGTTGTTGATGAGGGGTATGACGGACAAACCGATATTGATGATTATTTGGATTTGGCGGAAAAATCCGTTTTAAATGTAACCAGAAACAGAAGAACCACCGATTTTAAATCGAGTGCGACCGTCGTTAACAACGTAATCGATCGAATTATGAAAATGAGCGGTAATACCAGCGGGATTACCGGAGTTAAAACCGGTTTTGAACATTTGGATAATTATACTCACGGATTTCAAAAAGGTGATTTGATTATTCTTGCCGCAAGACCTTCAATGGGTAAGACTGCGGTCGCTTTAAATTTCGCTTTTAAAATTGCTCAATATCAGCCAAATGAAGCGGTCGCCATTTTTTCCTTGGAAATGGCGGCGGAATTATTGGTGGAGCGTATTTTAAGTTCTAAATCTACCGTTCCTATTGAAAAGATCAAAACCGGTCATTTAACTAATCAGGATTGGCAGAAGCTTAATGAAGCGGCGGCCGATTTAAGAAATACCAAGATTTATATTGATGATGTTCCCGGAATCAGAGTTACGGAGATATTTTCAAAATGCCGTAAGTTACAAAGTGAGCACGGTTTATCCGCCATTTTTATTGACTATATTCAATTAATTACCGGTTCAGGTAATAATCGTGAAAATCGTCAACAGGAAGTTTCGGAAATTTCCAGAAATCTTAAAGCTTTGGCAAGAGAATTGAATGTTCCCGTAATCGCTTTATCGCAATTGAGTCGTAATGTTGAATCTCGTACCGATAAAAGACCGATGATGTCCGATTTAAGAGAATCCGGAGCTATTGAACAGGATGCGGATATCATTATGTTGTTATTCAGAAGTCAATATTATGAAAGAAAAGATGATCCTGATGAAAAGGTTGATCCGAATGCCGTTCAACCGTTGGATGTGGATATTGCCAAGCACAGAAACGGTAAAACGGGAGTAATCAGATTTGCTTTCCACGGTTCTACAAGTTCAATCTTTACTACGGAAAATGATGATTATGCGGGTGGTGAATAAAGATGAAAAAATTTGTTCCCGTATTGTTATCTCTTGTTTTCGCAATCTCGTTAGGTTTTCTGTTTAATAATTCTCGAGGCGGTTATACTTTAGATGCTCAGGTTGGCGATGATACATCTTTAATTACTCAAAAAATATTAAGCGTTAATAAGGAAGTTAAACACGTATCTAAAATATATGATTCCGGTAAATTAATCGGAGTCATCAGCGATAAAAGTTATCTGGATAATAAATTGAATGAAGTTTATAAAGAAAGATATGAAGCGACATATCCCGATTCTTCCATAGATATAGGATTAGATGTTTATATTGTCGATGAATTGAGTTATTTTACTTATGAAAACGTCGATGAAGCCATTTTTAATTATCTGAATGAAAGATCGTTGTTTTCCATTTCCGCCAATGCGATTGAGTTTTCCAACGATGCCGGAGTTTATGACATTATTTATGTAAGTGATAAGAGTTTGTTTGATGAAGCTTTAAATGAGTATTTAAAGTATTTTGTTGATGAAAATTCTTTAAAGTTGATCCAAAATAATCAGGTTACGGACGCAATTAGCGGATACGGTTCCAGAGTTATCGGCATTGAAATCGTTCAAAGTATTACCAATAAAAAAGCTAATACAATTCCTGAAAATATTAAAACCACCAAGGAAGAGATTTTGGAATATTTAAAGTATGGAAATAATACCGAAAGAGTTTATTATACGGTTATCAGATATGATACCGTAGAAGGGGTAGGGGCTAAAAACTTCGGTTTGAGCGCCACTCAGGTAATGAATCTGAACAGTTCAATCATTAAAAACACCGAACAGGTTTTAGAGCCGGGAACGGTTTTAAATGTTACTTACTTTACTTCCCCGATTGATATTATCGTGCATAAAGAAAGTGTTGTGGAGGAGGATGTATATCCGGAATCGGCAATCCTTGTGGAAGATCCCGCTATGAAAAAAGGAGAAACCGAAAGTATTCAGGCGGAAATCTTGGGAAGTAAGAATGTTT
>JBHAFN010000262.1:0-3234 GCA_041856105.1 Bacillota bacterium | reverse complement strand
GCGATGTAAGTATCGAATTATTATTTGAAGATTCTGAAGCAAGTAAGGCGGTAGCCGAATATATTCAAAGCAATCTTGAAACAAATCTTTCAGGAATCAGCGTTACTTTAAACAGCAAACCTAAGAAAACAAGATTGCAGTTAATGCAAAACCAAGAATATGAAATTGCTTTACACCGTTGGGGACCTGACTATGCCGATCCGCAAACATATATAGATTTATTCTTGACAAATTCATCAATGAACCACGGTAAATATTCCAATAGCGCATATGATGAATTGGTAAATAAAGCTATTAAAGGAGAAGATGCGGCTAATTCCGTACAAAGATGGGCGGATCTTGTTGAAGCGGAAAAGATATTGGTCAGCGAGGATGCCGGCGTAGTTCCTATTTATCAAAACGGCGGCGCAATGATGATCAATCCTGCGGTTAGCGGTATTGAATTCCATACTGCCGGTGTTGATAACTATCGCCATATTAATAAAGCTGCTCAATAATAAATTTAATTAACTTATATTAGAGTAACGTTTTGTTACTCTAATATTTATGTGTAAGGGGGTAATATAAAATGTCTAAATATATTATTAAAAGATTATTAATAAGTTTAGCCACATTGTTGATTATTTTGTTCGTGTTGTTTTTAATGCTTGAATTTATGCCCGGTTCTCCGTTTAATGATGAAAAGCTTACCGAATCGCAAAAACTTTTACTGTATACAAAATACGGTTTGGATCAACCGTTTTTTGTCCGTTTTTATTATTATGCCAAAAACATGCTTTCCGGCGATTTGGGGGTTTCATATGTTATAAATAAAAACTTTAAAGTTTCCGTAATGATTGCGGAAAGACTGAGCGTTTCAATCGGTATAGGTATTCAGGCGATGATTTTAGGTAGCTTGATCGGACTTGTTTTCGGGATTATTTCGGCAGTTTATCATAATACTTGGATAGACACCGTATTTTCAATATTTTCCATTTTGGGAGTAAGTATTCCTTCATATGTGATTGCCTTGGGATTGGCTTATTTTGTCGGATATAAACTCGGATGGTTTCCTATTTTATATAATGTAAATAAGACTGCCGCTTCAACCGTACTTCCTACCATTTCTTTATCAATGTTTACAATAGCCAATATAGCCAGATTTACCCGTTCGGAAATGATTGATGTTTTGAATTCGGAATATATGTTGTTGGTTAAATCTAAAGGTATTAAAAGTTACAAGGTTATTTTACATCATGCTCTTAGAAATACCTTAATTCCGATTATTACCATTATGGGACCTATTTTGGTAGGTTTACTTACCGGTTCAATGGTTATTGAAAAGATATTTGCAATACCCGGAATAGGATCACTGATGGTTCTTGCCATTCAAAATAACGATTATAATGTGGTGATTGCCTGTGCGTTTATATATTCCGCCTTGTATATCTTTGTGATGTTGATTGTGGATATATTATATGGAGTAATTGATCCACGTATCAGAGTAGCTAAAGGAGGTTAATATTATGACGGATAATAAAATGGAAATTAAAAACGATGATTTTACTTTAGCGTATGATCATAACGAAACCTTGATTGATAAAAACTATAATACTTCCAGCTACGCTAAAGATGTATGGAACAGCTTTGTAAAAAATAAAGGAGCGGTTTTCGGAGCGATAATTATCGGCATTATTATTTTTATGGCAATTATCGGCCCTCATTTAACCGGTCATACTTATAAATCCATTATTATTGAACATGCCTCATTGGTACCGAGAATTCCCTTTTTGGAAAACTTTAAAATATTTGACGGAACTTATAAAGGGGTTAATCAGTATTTAAGTAAAGGATTGGATAATATTTATTATTGGTTCGGTACGGATACTCAGGGAAGAGATATTTTTACCAGAGTATGGGAAGGAACCAGAATATCTTTAATTATTGCTTTAAGCGCGGTGGTTATTGATATTTTTATCGGAATGGTTTACGGTCTTGTTTCCGGATACTTTGGCGGAAAGGTTGATATTGTAATGCAAAGAATTGCCGAAATACTAAACGGTATTCCTACTTTGGTAATCGTTACTTTATTGGGATTGATCTTACCTTCAGGGATTATGTCGATTATTTTTGCCTTAATGATTACGGGATGGATCGGAATGAGCAGAATAGCTCGTGCGCAGGTTTTAAAGATTAAGGAATCTGAATTTATTCTTGCGTCTAAAACTTTGGGGGCTAAGAATTTTGCGATTATTTTTAAAGACATACTGCCTAATATTTTCGGACAGATTATCATTATGAGTATGTTCTCCATTCCCAATGCAATATTTACGGAAGCGTTTTTGTCGTTTGTAGGTTTAGGTGTTCCGGCGCCTATGGCTTCTTTAGGTTCATTGATATCCGAAGGTTATAAATCTCTAACCATTTATCCTCACATGTTGTTTAGTGCAGTAATAGTATTGGCATTATTGATGTTGAGTTTTAATTTATTTGCGGACGGTCTTCGTGATGCCTTTGATCCGAAGATGAAACAAATGTAGGAGGATAATATGAGCGAAAAGAAAGAAAAAGTGCTATCTATAAGAGATTTAAATATTTCATTTGATACCAGCAGCGGGGTTGTAAATGCGATTAGAGGCGTTAAACTTGATTTGTTTAGAGGAGAAACTATCGCCATAGTGGGAGAATCCGGTTCCGGAAAATCGGTTACCGTTAAAACAATATTGGGAATTTTAAGTCCTAACGGTAAAATAACCAGCGGTTCAATTATTTATAATTATACTGATGAACAAGGTAATAAAAAGAGTGATGATTTAGTTAAAATGTCCCAAAAGGAAATAAGATATAAATTTTGCGGTAAAAAAATTGCCATGGTTTTTCAAGATCCGATGACCTCATTAGATCCTACGATGACCGTCGGTAAACAGATTATGGAAACTATGCTTGAACATAAAAAAATTTCTAAGAAAGAGGCAAAAGAAAAAGCGTTAAATTTATTAAGGCTTGTCGGCATAGAAAACCCTGAGAAAAGAATAAATCAATATCCGCATCAATTATCGGGAGGAATGAGGCAGAGAGTGGTAATTGCAATCTCCTTAAGCGGAGATCCGGAAATATTGATTTGCGATGAACCGACTACCGCTTTAGATGTAACCATTCAAGCTAAAATACTTGAACTTATCAAAGATATTCAGGCAAAGACAAATATATCGGTAATTTATATTACGCACGATTTAGGGGTTGTGGCTAAAGTTG
>JBHAFN010000261.1:0-7172 GCA_041856105.1 Bacillota bacterium | reverse complement strand
TGGTTACTTTAAGCGGTACCGCCTTATCGGCAGTAGTCGGGGTGGTATTAAATTTAATCCTGCCTAATGAATAAGTATCTTAAAAAAGGTACTTTTTATTTAATATCAATGTATAATATAGAAGGTGATTTGATGCAACAGTATTATATTGACAGAAGTTTAAATATTAATGATGAATATTTTTTTAATCGTGAAGATACTCATCATATTAAAAACGTATTAAGACTTAATAAGAATGAATTAATCAGGCTTGTCTATCATGAAAAAGCTTATTTGGCTCTTATTGATTATAAAGATAACATGCCTTATGCCAGAGTAATAAAAAACGACGAATTTAAAAGAGATTTACATCCGTCAATCACTTTAATTCAGGGATTGATAAAATTGGATAAATTTGAACTTGTTTTACAAAAAGCCTGCGAACTCGGCGTTGCGGAAATTGTTCCTTTATTCAGTTCCAGAGTTAATCTTAAAAAGGATATTATCGAATTGAAGAGAGAAAGATTGCAGAAGATTATTTTAGAATCGTGTAAGCAGTGTAAAAGAGAAAGTTTGGTTAAATTGGCAAAGGTAATCGATATCAAAGAGTGCAAACAATATAAAAGCGAACTTAATTTTGTGGCTTATGAAGCGGATTTTTATAAAGGTAATAATTTAATTAATTTTTTAGAAAAGGGAAAGTCGGTTACGATTATTATCGGTTGTGAGGGCGGTTTTAAAGAAGAGGAAATTGCCGAGCTTAACAAAGCGGGTTATGTAAACGTAGGGCTTGGTAAAAGAATTCTTCGTGCAGAAACGGCGGGACTATATTCTCTTAGCGTTATCGGAGCGATAAATGAGGCGTGAAATGAAGAAATTTGCGGTGTGTACTCTTGGATGTAAGGTAAATACTTATGAAGCTCAAAGTATTAGTGAAACGTTGAGGAATGAAGGTTATCAGGAAGTTGATTTTAATGAAACGGCGGATATTTATATTATTTTTACCTGCGCCGTTACCAATACGGCTTCCAGTAAAAGCAGACAAAAAATCAATCAAGCAATTAAGCAAAATAAAGAGGCGATAATTACCGTTGTCGGTTGTTATGTGCAGATTAAGCCCGATGAGCTTAATGAAAATGAAAATATTGATATTTTAATCGGTTCCGCTTTTAAAAGCAAGTTGCCCGTTTATATTAAACAGGCTATAGAATCTCAAGGTAAAATCGTTAAGATTGAAGATGTACGCAACGTTGATGTTGAATTTGAAAATCTTGGGGTCAGCAAGTTTGAGCATCAAGTCAGAGCGTATTTAAAAATTCAGGACGGTTGTAATCAGTTTTGCAGTTTTTGTATTATTCCTTATGCCAGAGGAAAAGAAAGAAGTATGGATTTTGACAAGGTTATTGAAATGGCCAAGGCATTATCCTTAAATCATAAAGAAATCGTTTTGTCCGGAATTCATACGGGTAGATACGGTTTTAAACATAAAAATTTAACCGATGTGATGAAAGCGATATTGGATAGTTGTCCGAATTTGGAAAGATTAAGAATATCCTCGATTGAAGTAAGTGAAGTAACCGATGAGCTTATTGAATTGATGAAAAACGATCTTAGAGTGGCCAGACATCTGCATATTCCGCTTCAATCGGGATGTGATCAATTGTTAAAAGAGATGCACAGACCGTATACTAAAAGTTATTTTAAGGATAGAATAGATTATATCAGAAAGCATATTCCGGAAATATCGATCAGTACCGATTTGATTGTGGGTTTTCCTAAAGAGAGTGAAGAACAGTTTAAGGAAACGGTTGAATTTCTTAAGGATTGTGAATTATCTTTTGTGCATGTGTTTCCGTTTTCTTCCAAATCGGGTACTTTGGCTGCCGAGTATAAAGATGATGTTGATGCCAAGGTGAAAAAAGAAAGAGTTAAAATTATCAATGATCTTTCCAAAAAGCTTTATTATGCCTATAAGGCTAAATTTATCGGAAGAAGTATGCATGTATTGATTGAAAGAGTTTATGACGGGTATGCATTTGGACATAGCAGTGAATATATTCCCGTATATGTTGAAGGAAAACATAAGCGTAAAGACAGCATTATTGTAGTAGGCAGTTATATGAAAAATGATGAATTATTTGGGAGTGTGAGGTGAATTTATGGTAAAACTAAGTGCATTATTTCAAAATGCGCCCGATATCGAAATTAAAAGTTTAATGTCGGATAGCCGCAAGAAAAGGCCTAATTCCATATTCTTTTGTGTTAAGGGAATGATGTTTGACGGTCATCGCTTTATAAATCAGGCAATTGAAAACGGGGCTATCGTTATTGTTCACAGTGAGATGATTGATAAGACGGATCCCAATATCACTTATATTAAGGTTAAAAACGTCATTCAAGCTTATAATAGCGTAGCGAGCGCTTTTTATGGATTTCCAAGTAAAATATTGACTATGTTCGGGGTTACGGGTACTAACGGTAAAAGTTCGGTTACGACCTTGATTAAAAGTTTGTATAACGAGATAGTTCCTACCGGTTATATCGGAACGATTTCCATAGAGTATGGAAGCGTTAAGCTTCCTCCCATGCTTACCACTCCGGAAGTAGATGATTTACATGGGATTTTAAAGGATATGGTCAATGCGGGGATCAAGGCTTGTGCATTGGAGGTAAGCAGTATCGGTATTGAACAGGGAAGAGTGAATGCGATTGATTTTGACGTTGCCATCTTTACCAATCTTACTCACGATCATTTGGATTATCACGGAACGATGGAAAATTACTTTCAGGCTAAAAAATTATTTTTCGATAATATGAAACCCGGGGGTATTGCCATTACCAATGTGGATGATCCTTACGGGTTACAGATTGTTTCCAATACGTTAAGCAGGGTTGTTACTTACGGGATAAATAATCAGGCTGATTATCAGGCTAAAAACATTCAGGTATTAAAAGATAAAACGATTTTCACCTTAAGTTGTTTTAAAACGGAGTATCGGGTGGAAACCAATCTTGTGGCTTATTTTAACGTTTATAATTTATTGGCTGCCATTGCCGCTTTAAACGTGCAGGGGGTAAGTATTGAGGATTTACTTCCCAAGCTTGTAAATATAAAACAAATAGAAGGGAGAATGGAAAGGATTGATGTCGGTCAAAATTTTAATGTGATTGTCGATTTTGCGCATACTCCGGACGGGATTGTTAAAGTTTGCGAATATGCTTCAAAGATAACTCCTAAAGGGAATAGAATTATCGCCGTATTCGGTTCGGCAGGGAAAAGAGATGTAAAGAAGAGAAAAATATTCGGTCAAATTGCCGATAAGTATTGTGATATGATTATTCTTACGGAAGATGATCCCAGAGATGAATCGGTTTATGATATTGCCTGTGAGATAGCCGGAGGAATTGAAAAGACCAATTATATTATTATTGAAGACAGATATTATGCGATTGCGCAAGCTGTTGAATTGGCGGATGAAAATGATACGATTTTATTACTTGGAAAAGGTGATGAGCAATTTTTATACCGTGAGTTCGGTACGGAAAGTTATTTGGGCGATGACAGAATTGCCAGAGAAGTAATTAAAAACAGATTAAAGAATATGGAGGAATGAAAATGAATAAATATATCGATCATACATTATTAAAACAGGATGCTACCGAGGAGATGCTTGTAAAGCTTTGTAAGGAAGCTAAAGAGTATAATTTTAAAACCGTTTGCGTTAATCCTTGCTGGATTTCCTTTTGTAAAAAGGAATTGGCAGGCAGCGATGTTGAAGTTTGTACGGTTATCGGATTTCCTTTAGGGGCAATGACTACCGCCGCAAAGGTTTTTGAAGCTAAAAATGCCGTTGAAGAAGGTGCCGATGAAATTGATATGGTTATCAATATCGGCAAGCTCAAGGATAATGATTTCGATTACGTTGTCAATGATATTAAAGCCGTTAAGGAAGCGATTAAGGATAAGGTTTTAAAGGTAATTATTGAAACGTGTTTATTGAGTGAGGAAGAAAAAATCAGGGCTTGTAAAGCTATTATTGAAGCGAAGGCGGATTTTGTAAAAACATCCACCGGTTTCAGTAAGGCGGGAGCCACGTTTGATGATGTTAAACTTCTAAAAGAAGAAGCAAAAGGAATACTTAAGGTTAAAGCGGCAGGAGGAGTTAAGACATATGAAGATATGGATTTAATGATAAAACTTGGTGCCGATCGTATCGGAACAAGCAGCGGAGTGGCTTTGATGATCGGTAAATCCTCATCCTCCGACTACTAATGTTTTTTACATATCGAAAATTATTGCTTATCCATTAACTTTCCCGGATCATCTCAAAGGGACAGTTAATGGATAAGTTAAAAGGGTAACGCTCTTATTGAATCGGCAGTGGATATAGCTATTTTGATTAATATAGGAGAACAGCTTCATCAACATGTGATAGAAAGTACACGCACAGAATATAAGGCTAACTGAAATTCAAAACTAATTTTATATTCTATTACTGCTTAAGTTTGCTCAATTTTCAACATCCAGCTACTAATTGTTGCATTTTAGAAGGTGATTTGATATTATAATAATGCTTGCATCAGAAGGGGGGTTAGTAAATGCCAAGAGTTGTATTAAAAGAGAATGAAGGTTTAGATGACGCATTACGTCGTTTTAAACGTCAAGTATCTCGCAACGGAACCCTTGCTGAGGCTCGCAAAAGAGAGTTTTATGTAAAACCGGGCGTTCGTCGTAAATTAAAATCCGAAGCTGCTCGTAAAGCCAGACGTTCAAAATAAGAAGCATTGAGCTTCTTTTTTCTTAACTTTCATTAATGCTTCACTTTAAGTTCACAATAATAATTTATATTGTTGTTATCAAATTTATTAATTTGATTTAAATATATATGTTCTTAAAAAGGCTTTTGCCTTTTTATTTTACGATTCTGATGGAATATTTTAAGAAAGCGTCAAGCATTATAATGTAAAATAAATCGACGTGCTTAAAGAATATTTATTAAATATTGAAATTTCTTATGTGTAAAATTTATATAATTAACATGATTATAGCTGAAAAATATGGACAGGATATGATATATTTATAGTTTTATTTTTATGGTTAAGCTTATATAATATTTGTTGTAGGGAGGATTTACATTGAGTACAAATAAAATAATAAGTTTTTCGGAATTGGATGACAAACAAGCCTTGGATTTAATCGGCTTACATGATAAGAATTTAAATATTTTATCGGAATGTTTCGGAAAAAAAATCTTTTTCAGAAATAATCAGTTTATTATCAATGATGTGGAAGCTGAAATTGCCGATCAGATTGAAGAGGTTTTAATGGCCTTGTATGAAGTTGTTAAAAAGAATCAATCGGTGAGTGAAAGAGATGTGTTGTATGCCTATCGTTTGGTCAGTAAAAGTGAGAAGGTGGATTTTGATAATCTTTCCAAAAAGATTATCGGAAGAACGTTAACCGGCAAGGTTATTTCTCCTAAAACCAAAGGGCAATTGGAGTTTGTCAATGCTATGGAAAAATATGATATTGTTCTGGCAATCGGTCCTGCCGGTACCGGAAAGACTTATTTGGCGGTAATTGAGGCCGTATCGATGCTTAAAAAGGGTGATGTTAAAAGAATTGTTTTGACAAGACCTGCCGTTGAGGCGGGGGAAAGCCTCGGTTTTTTACCCGGTGATTTAAAAGAAAAAGTTGATCCTTATTTAACTCCGTTATATGATGCTTTACATGATATGTTGGGAGTTGAACAAACCGATAAGCTTATTGAAAAGAATGTGATTGAAATAGCTCCGTTAGCTTATATGCGAGGCAGAACATTGGAAGATGCTTTTGTAATCCTTGATGAAGCTCAAAATACCACTACCAGTCAAATGAAAATGTTTTTAACCAGACTCGGTTTTAATTCAAAAATGGTAATTACCGGTGATATTACTCAAATTGATTTAAATAAAGGCAATAAATCGGGATTAATTGAGGCTGCCAATATTTTACATGCGATTGATGAAATAAAAGTGCTGTATTTGACCGGAGATGACGTGGTAAGACATCCGCTGGTTCAAAAGATTATTGAATCGTACGGTAAAAATAAATTTGCGTCCGATAGTAATGAAAAAAGACAAATCATATAATTTTAAACATAGAAAAAGCAGATTATAAAATAACATCTGCTTTTTTAGACAACAATCTGTTTTGACCTTCAATGGTGGTTCTGGAAATATTGACGCAATGGTCGGCCATTCTTTCCAAATTACTCAATATATCACAATATACCGAACTGGCAACGGAATGTGAACATTCTTTTTTTGCCAAACGTTTGAAATGGGCTTCTCTGGCATTAAATTCCAATTTATCGAATTTTGTTTCGTCATCTTGAATGGAGGCGTAAAGTTCCAAATCTTTGGAATCAAGAATTTTCATCGCCTTATCGAACATTTGATAAAACAATTCAAACATCTTTAATACTTCCTGTTTGGCGGATTCCGTAAAATCGCCACGATCATCATATACCATTTCGATAAACTCGGTCACATTCATAGCAAGATCACCTATTCTTTCCAGGTTTTTTACTACCTGAAGCTGAGTGTTCAATACGACCGTATCATGATCGGTAATATTGGCATTGGCCACATCCATAAGATAATTGCTAATTTTAATGTCTAAATTGTTTATCAACGCTTCCGATTGTTCGATTATTTCTTTATCGTCGCTTGAGCCTTTTTTTACCAGGAAATCGTGGGTTTCTCTTACGGTATTTTTGACGTTGACCGCCATTTGCAGAATTGCTCTGTTGGAAATATCAAGGGCCGCACTAGGTAAGGTATTGGCTAAATCATTATTTAATTCATCAAGATTAATTTCCGGTTTAACCGGTTCATCTCCCGGAAATACTTTCCGGATAAAATTGCACATAGCTTTTAAAAGCGGAAAGAAGATTACCGTAGCTATAATGTTGAAGATAATATGCACATAGGCAATTTGTAACATAGGAGATATGTTATATTTATCTGCCAAAGAGGTAATTAAGGAAACCAGAGGATGAAGTAAAATCATTCCGATGACGGTGCCGATTACATTAAACATGATATGAATGCCCGCCGTTCTTTTGGCGGAGAACGATCCGCCCAATGCCGCAAGCACTCCGGTTATGGTTGTTCCGATATTTGCGCCGAATACAAAAGGAACAACGGCG
>JBHAFN010000260.1:0-3869 GCA_041856105.1 Bacillota bacterium | reverse complement strand
GATACCATATTTATCATATAGCTTGTCATATATTTCATCAGCGCTTACATCGATATTATTGATTGAATATACGATGTCCTGATTGTTTACTTTTTTTCCGGGTAAAACATCTTTGTATGTATCATAAATGAAATATCCCGTTATCCCAAGTAAACATAGCGATAACAAACCGACAAACCAATACTTTTTTAATAAATCTGTCATAATTCCTCCTTGGATAGCTAACCTATTATATGATATTTAAAATATATTTGCAATTTGAGTATCTGAATTTTAAGTGAACAATAAATAATATATAATAGAGTGTACAGGCACGTTTAGTGCTTCGGGTATGTTATAATAGCCACGGGTTAACTAGGAAAGGTGTGTATATATGGGTGAATTGGTTATCAAAAACTTACATGTTGAAATAGATGGTAAAGAGATTTTAAAGGGTATAGACTTGACGGTCAAACCTAATGAAATTCATGCATTAATGGGTCCTAACGGTAACGGCAAGAGTACGTTGTTAGCCGCAGTTATGGGTCATCCCAAATATGTTGTTACAAAAGGGACAATTACTTTCAATAATCAGGATGTATTGAAAATGAGTGTTGATGAAAGAAGCAGAGCGGGAATTTTCTTGGCAATGCAATATCCTCAGGAAATTCCCGGGGTTACCAACAGTGATTTTTTAAGGGCGGCGATAAATGCCAGAAATGAAAAGCCCGTTTCTTTGTTCAGTTTTATTAAACAAATCGAAGGGGCAATCAGTGAATTGGAAATGAAGCCCGATTTGGCTCATCGTTTTTTAAACGAGGGTTTTTCCGGTGGGGAAAAGAAGAGAAATGAAATCGTTCAAATGAAGCTTTTAAAGCCGGATATGGCCATGCTTGATGAAATCGACAGCGGTTTGGATGTCGACGCTTTAAAGGTGGTAGCCAACAGTATAGTTAAGTTGCGTGAAGAAACAAGTCTTGGATTAATTGTCGTTTCTCACTATGAAAGATTTTATGAGTTGGTAAAACCTACTCATGCGCATGTTTTAATTGACGGAAAGATTATTGTTGAGGGGGACGGCGAGCTTGTTAAGAAGATTGACAGTGAGGGTTATGATTGGATTTACAAACAATATGCAATCAAACCCGTTCAAGAGGAAAAGAAACCCGTTTTATCTTTAGGTACGTGTGCTGCCGCAAGTCGAGGTTGATGATGGTTATTACGCATAAAGAAAACAATCTAAAATTGAGTAAAGGTTATCAGGAAATAATTATCGACAGTGAGCATGAGGTTAACTTAAATATTAAAGCCGTTTTAGTTTCCAATATCTTTTTAAGAGTTGTCAAGGCAAACAGCTTAAGGATCAATTATATCGGATATGGTGAAAGCGAAGTTACTTTATTGATATGGAACGATACTTTAAATGATGTCGAATTTAAGGAAACATATGAGCTTTTGGAAAATGCCCGTTTAAAACTTGCCTACGGGGATTTAAACGGTGCGGGTTTATTAAGAAATACAACGGTTAATTTAAACGGTAAAAATGCCGACTGTCTGGTTAAGAGTGCGGCTTTGGTTAAGGATAGAAAACATTATTTTATTTCGGTAAGATCCATGGTTCCTTATACTTACGGCGATATGGAGAATTATAGCGTCGTTTTAAAAGGCGGTAATTATAAAATGGAGGCGACCGGAAAAATTGATAAACATGCCTATAAGTCAAGTTCTCATCAAACTTCAAGGGCTTTGTGTTTAAGTGATCAACAAACGGCTTTTATTCAACCGAACTTAATGATTGATGAAAATGACGTTCTGGCAAGTCATGCGACCAGTGTGGGAAGGATTGACGAAAACCAATTGGTTTATATGCAGTCCAGAGGGTTAAGATTAAATGAGATTATGGCTTTAATCAGTTTCGGTTATTTATTGCCGATCGTTGAGATGATTGAAAATGATGAAATGAAAGAAAAATTAAGACAGTCAATCGAAAGTAAGGTGTCTGAAGAATGTTTGATGTAAATAAGATTAGAAATGATTTCCCCATGTTCAGAAATAATCCCGATTTGATTTATTTTGATAACGGGGCTGCCACTTTTAAACCGCAAGCGGTTATTGATACGGTAATTAACTATTATGAAAAGGAAAATACCAACGTTCATCGTGGTGATTATGCCTTGAGTTTTAAGGTTTCCAAGCAATTTGACGAAGCAAGATCAATCGTTGCTCAATTTATCAATGCCCAAGAAAATGAAATAGTTTTTACAAGCGGAACAACTCAATCTTTAAATCAGGCGGCTGATTATGTCAAAGGTATTTTACAGGAGGGGGATATTATCTTAACCACCTATTTGGAGCATGCGTCCAATATCTTGCCTTTTTTTGAAGTATATAAAAATACCGAGGCAAAGCTTGAATACATTAAGGTGGATAAAGAGGGTAATATTGATTTGGCTCATTTAAAAAGTCTGATGAACGATAGGGTCAAAGCGGTTAGTATTGCGCATGTATCCAATGTTTTGGGAACGGTTGCGCCGATAAAGGAAATCGAAGAAATCGTTCATCAATATGATTGTTTATTGATTGTGGACGGCGCTCAAAGTACTCCTCATTTAAAAATTGATGTTAAAGATTTAGGGGTGGATATGTTTTCTTTCAGCGCTCATAAAATGCTCGCTCCAAACGGAGTAGGGGTTTTATATGCGAAAAAAGAACTGTTGGAAAAAATGAATCCTTTATTTTACGGGGGCGGCAGTAATGCCAGATTTTTTAAAAACGGGGAAGTTATCTTAAAGGATTATCCCGATAAATTTGAATCGGGTACGCCTAATATTGAAGGGGTTTTGGGATTGGCTTCGGCGATAAAATATTTAGAGGGTATTACTATGGAAGTCGTTCATCAAAGGGAATTGGAACTGAAAAAATATTTTATCGATAAACTTAATGAATTGGATAATATAGAAGTGTATAATCCTCATACGGCTTCTTCCATCATTTCATTTAATGTAAAAGGGATATTCGCTCAGGATACTGCCGGATATTTGGCCAATAAGAATATTTGTGTCAGAAGCGGTAATCATTGCGCCAAGCTTATTAATGAAGTGATAGGTAAAAGCGACAGTGTCAGAGTTTCTTTGTATTTTTATAATACGTTTGATGAAATCGATCGTTTTGTAGATGTAGTAAAAGATATAAGCATAAAAAGCGTTATCGATATTTTTTTCTGAAAGGCGGGTTAAGATGGACAGCTTATTTGATAAACCGGAAATATTAAGAGAATTGATTATGGATCATTATAAATTTCCCCGAAACAAGGGTTTGGTTGCTGAAGAAGGTTATAAAATGATTCATATGGCGAGTGATTCCTGTATTGATGATATAACCGTGGAAAGTAAGATTGAAGACGGAGTTATTAAGGATATTAAATTTGACGGGGTGGGGTGTACGATTTCTACGGCTTCCACTTCCATGATGAGTGAACTTTTGGTTAATAAAACCATTGCCCAAGCAAAAGTGATTATTGATAATTATTTTAATATGGTTGAAGATAAACCTTATGATAAAGAGCTTCTTCAGGAAGCTATCGCCATGAAGAATGTATATAAACAAGCTAATCGGATTAAATGTGCCACGATCGGATGGAAGGCTATTAAAACGATGGTTTTAGAAAGCGAGTCAATAAATGAGTGATGATGTAATTAAGAGTCAAGATTATTATAAATATGGTTTTAAAGATGAAGATGTAAGTATATTTAAAACAAATAAGGGATTGAGTGAAGAAGTGGTAAGGGAAATTTCTTCAATGAAGAAAGAGCCTGAATGGATGTTGGATTTCAGGTTAAAAGCATTAAGGCATTTCTTCAACACTCCTTTGCCTTCATTCGGTCCGGATT
>JBHAFN010000259.1:0-5589 GCA_041856105.1 Bacillota bacterium | reverse complement strand
GAGTAAGGGCTTTGTAATTGAAAGCGATGAAGATAAGATTGTTGTTGTTACTAACAATACATGGGTGATTGAAGCGGATGGAAGAAGATGGTACACTCGTGAACCGGCAATTTGTTTTTTCTATACTGAACATTGGTTTAATGTGATTACCATGATTAGAAAAAGCGGTATTTATTATTATTGTAATTTGGCTACTCCAAGCTTATATGACGGAGAAGCGATTAAAAATATCGATTACGATTTGGATGTAAAGCTTTATCCAAGCGGTGAATATGAGGTTTTGGATGAAGACGAATATAAACAACATAGTCAACTGATGAATTATCCTGCGATAATAAAGCAAATAATTGAAAGGGAATTAAATGAGTTGTTAATGAAAATCCAAAATATGCAAGAACCGTTTAATGACGCCTGTATCAATAAATACTATCATCTCTATCAAAGGCTGGTAAAAAAATAAATTTACCGGCTTTTAATATTGTGTTTTTACGGTTTTATATTTAAACTAAAGTAAATCAAGGAGGTAGGATATGAATAGAGTATATAACTTTAGTGCAGGTCCTGCATGTATATTTGAAGAAGTATTAAACAAAGCGGCAAGTCAAATGACCGATTATGAAAAAACGGGAATGAGTGTTATGGAAATGTCCCACAGATCTAAAGCTTTTGAAAAGATAATAACCGATTGTGAAACAAGACTTAGAAGGCTGATGAATATTCCCGACAACTATAAAGTGTTGTTTTTGCAAGGGGGAGCTTCTTTACAATTCAGTATGATTCCGATGAATTTGTTTAAAAACAAAAAAGTTGATGTAATCAACACCGGAATGTGGAGTAAAAAAGCAATAGAAGAATTTAAAAAATTCGGAGAGGTAAATATCGTTGCCAGCAGCGAAGATAAAAATTTCTCTTATATTCCGGATCTTGATATCGATAAATTGGATGATGAGGCGGATTTTGTATACATATGTCAAAACAACACGATCTATGCGACAAGATTTGTTGATATTCCCCAAAATTTAAAAAAACCTTTAGTAGCGGATTTATCAAGCTGTATTTTAAGCGAACCGATTGATGTATCTCAATATGGGTTGATATTTGCGGGAGCTCAAAAAAACATCGGTCCTTCGGGAGTTACCATAGTTATTATCAGGGAAGATTTGATTGAAGAAAGAAAGGCTTTACCGAAAATGTTGTCATATAAGGTTCATGACGATAATGATTCAATGTATAATACTCCGCCTACATATGCAATATATATTTGCGGTTTGGTTCTGGAATATCTTGAAGAAACAATCGGCGGTTTAGAAAACATGAAAAAGCTGAATGAAGAAAAAGCCAAATTGCTTTACGACTATATCGATCAATCTAAAATGTTTACAAATCCGGTAAATAAAAAAGACAGATCTTTAATGAACGTTACTTTTATAACCGGAAGCGAAGATTTGGATAATCAATTTATAAAGGAAGCTTCCCAAAGAGGATTGGTTAATTTAAAAGGCCATCGTTCGGTTGGGGGAATGCGGGCAAGCATTTATAATGCGATGCCGATAGACGGTGTTAAAGCTTTAATTAATTTTATGAAAGAATTTGAAAATAGGTGAAGCCATGTATAAAGTTAAATTATTAAACGATATTTCTTCCAAAGGAACAAAGCTGTTTCCCAAAAGCTATACGGTTTGTAAAGATGTGGAAAATGAAGATGCCATAGTTTTAAGAAGTAAGGATATCCATGATTACGAATTTTCCGATAATTTAAAAGCGATTGCCCGAGCGGGGGCGGGAGTAAACAATATTCCCGTTGACAAATGCAGTAAGCTTGGAATAGTGGTATTTAATACTCCCGGAGCCAATGCCAATGCGGTAAAAGAACTGGTTTTTGCGGGATTGTTGTTATCAAGCAGAGGGATATTTGAAGGAATATCATGGATTAATAAGCAAAAAGATAATGTTAATATTGCCAGCGATGCTGAAAAACAAAAAAAGAATTATGTCGGAAATGAATTGCTTAATAAAAGCATCGGGATCATCGGACTTGGCGCAATCGGAAGACAGGTGGCCAATTTGGCATTGGAGTTTGGAATGAGGGTTTACGGATATGATCCTTATATTTCGGTTTCCAGCGCATGGGAATTATCGAGAAATGTAATATATACCGAATCGATAGAAGAGATATATAAAAACTGTGATTATATTACTTTGCACATTCCTTTAACCGATAAAACCGAAAATATGATTGATGAATTTGCTATTAATAAAATGAAAGCCGGAGTTAAAGTCTTAAATTTTTCAAGGAGCGCTTTGGTTGACAGCAAGGCGATTTTAGCCGGAATTAATAAGGGTACAATCAGTAAATATATTACCGATTTTCCGGTTGTCGATTTAATCGGCAATAAAGATGTTTTAATTCTTCCTCATTTAGGGGCTTCCACTTTGGAGAGTGAAGAGAATTGTGCGGTATATGCGGTTAAAGAATTGACGGAATATTTGGAAAAAGGAAACATTTCCAATTCGGTTAATTTGCCTGATTGTGCAATGGAACTCAGCGGGAAAATGAGAATTTGCTGTATTCATGATAATGTGCCTAAGATGATAACCAAAATTGCGGATGTACTTGGGAAAACAAATATTAATATTGAAAACTTGTTAAATAAATCGAAGGGTAACTTGGCTTATACAATTATAGATATCGATAATGTAGTCGATGAAACAACCGTTGCGCAAATAGAAAGAATCCCCGGAATTATCAGGGTAAATGTATTCAAACATGTTGATTGACGGGCATATACACTTGGAAAACGGACCGCTGACCATTGAATATTTAGATAAATTTGTGCAAAGAGCCGATGAAATCGGATTATCTGAAATTCACATATTGGATCACACTCATCGCTTTTTTGAGTTTTATAATATTTATGAAGGTGTAAGAAACACTTCCGATATTCAAAGAGATTGGTTGGCTAAAAAAGCTAAAAATCATTTGAGCGAATATATGGAATTAATTAAGCAGGCACGAAAAAAAGACTATCCCGTAAAAGTTTTATTCGGGTTGGAGGTTTGTTATACAAGCGAAAGCGAAGAAAAAATAAGCAATATTTTGAAAGATTATCAATTTGATTTTCTGGTTGGGGCAGTACATTCGGTTTTCGGTCGATTATACGATATGAAAAGTTTTTCCTTGGATTTATTATGGAATAAATATGATGTTGATGTAATTTATGAAGAATATTACAACGAAATAAAAAAATTGATTAAAAGTAAACTGTTTACTCAGGTTGCTCATCCGGATACGATAAAACTGTTTAACATTTATCCGACTTACAGCCTATATCAAACATATGAAGAAATTATTGATTTGGCGATTGAAAATGATCTTTATTTGGAAAATAACTTCGGATGTTATTATCGATACGGACATAAAGATTTGGGGCTTAGTGAAGAGTTTTTATCATTAATTAAGGGAAAGGGCGCAAAGATAATGTTGGCAAGCGACGCTCATGTGCCTGAACATGTCGGTCAATGCTTTAATCTTTATTTAGAAAAAAACGGCGAAAAACTTCCGGGTAGTTAATGGAGGGAATCGCTGTTTTTTCTATTATGAAATCAGGAAGATCTATACCTGGTCATAGTAGAAGTGACAAAACTTCAAAGGATAAGATAAAGAGGTCAGGAACACCAGATGTTCCTGACCTTTCTGCTCTGTAGGCATACAGTCAGATCGGCCTGGGTAAAGTAAGAACGTGCTGTTTTTTAGACCCGGTTCTCCCGCAAGTCAGTCATAAAAAACGTTCTGCTTCCCTCTTGTATCAACGTCCGCTTTATCGAAATGAGCACGCACAGGAAACATATCGCGATGCCGTATATAACCCAGAAAAATGTTCTGATACAAGGTGCGGGGAAGGCTTACCGAGGATTTATGCCAGAAGGGAGGTTCCCATGAGAGGGCCAGTCATCACGGTAGATGTCTCCAAAGGCAGCTGCCACTACCAGCCGTTCCTTGAGAAAGGAAAACCATTCCGTAAGCCGAAGGTACTGCACGATACCATCGAAGGATTTGCGGATCTCAATGCGATCATCGAAAAGGCAAAGGAGAAAAGCGGAGAAGATACAGTGCCGGTAATCTTTGAAGCCACAGGAGTATATCATCGGTGTCTCCAGAAGTATCTTGATGATCACGAAATGCCGTATTACATCATTTCTCCTCTGTTATCGGCCGCATATCGAAAGACGAATCTTCATGGCAATAAGACCGATAATCTGGACTGTGCACATATCGCTAAGGCATATTACGATGAAGATTCATTACTTCCGTATCAAAGGCAGTCGGATCTGTTTGTGAAACTTCAGAAACTGAACAGATACTATGAGACAGAGCTTCAACATCTGAGGAAGAGAAAAGTCAGTTTCAGAAGTTATCTGGATATCATTTATCCGTGCCTGGATAAGTGCTTCAAAGGAAGATCAAGTCTGTATGATCCTGTTCCTATGGAGGTCCTGAAGAAGTATCCACACCCTTCATTACTCTTGAAGCACAGGGAAGAAACGATCGTGAAAGCAATTGAAAAGAAGACTGATCATAAGCCGGCCTTCATACAGGAGATTATTCACAAAATGTATGAATGTGCACAACATTGCTATTCCGGAGCAGATGTGAATGATCTGGAAGTCATCAAGCTTCCGCAGATGATTGAAGAACTGCAGGAGCAGATACTGCTGTGTGACAGTATCCTTCAGGAGCTGATACAGGAAGCCAGGAAAGTGTCGTACTTCCCGTGCATCGTTTCAATTGTCGGCATCGGAGAGAACCTGGCAGCCAGACTGATCGCAGAGCTTGGCGATATGAACAGATTTACGAACAGGCGTGCACTTGCGGCATATGCAGGTCTGAATCCGAAGATCCTTCAGTCCGGAGATGTGGACGGCACACATTTAAGGATATCCAAAAAGGGAAACAGGCATCTTCGGTGCCTTCTCTATTTGGGCGCATCGTGCAATTACCGCCTGAAGAAGAAAGATCCGTTATATCTGTTCAACCAAAAGAAAAGGCAGCAGTCCATTTCACCCCTGAAATCCAAAGCTGCCAATATCGCTGCGGCGCATAAGTTACTGACAATAATCTATGCGCTGTCTAAGAGCGGCGAATTATACCGTTCCTAAGCGAATTATAGATCATTCGAAAACAAATTGGGAGAGGTTCTCCTGTTTTCGTCATGGCCTTTCCATAAAAAGTGGAAACCCTCTTTCTTTGAAGATTTCTACTTGACTTAAGTTATCGAATTTTTATGTATATAAAGCATCTGATAATATATTAATTTAAACCGAATTATGATATTCTAATTATGGTTAATTAAATAAAGGAGTAAATTATATGACTAAATTATCACCACTTCAAAAAGCCAGATATACTTATGAACCTAAATTACCGAAAATGTTAAGAAACGGCATTGCGGAAATATGCGTTAAGGAAGGTCAGGAAACAACCAGTGTAGCGGATCAGGAAAAGATTAAAGCGCTGTTTCCCAATACTTACGGTAAAAAGGAAATTACTTTTGAAAAAGGAAAAAATACATCTGCAACAAAAAAACAAAT
>JBHAFN010000258.1:0-3944 GCA_041856105.1 Bacillota bacterium | reverse complement strand
CTGTAGGAGAGGATCCATTGAAATATCTGGGATTGGATGATGTTGTATTGGATGCTTCGTTAACTCCCAATCGTTCCGACTGTTTGGCGATGTGGAGTGTCGCTAAGGAAGTGGGGGCAGTATTAAGAAGAAAGGTAACTTTACCTTCTTTAAAAAACAGCTATAAAGCTTTAAAGCCGACTTTAACTTTAAAAAGCGAAACCGATAATTGCCCGGTATTTTTAGGTAAAATAATAAATAACTTGGTGGTTAAACCATCTCCTAAGTGGATGGTTGATTATCTGCACAGCGCAGGAGTTAAAGCGATAAACAACGTGGTTGACATCAGTAATTATGTAATGCTTGAAACGGGACAGCCCTTACATTTCTATGATTTAAAAAAATTTGCGGTAAAAGAAATTACCGTAAAAGAAGGTTTGGAAGATAAAATTACCGCTTTAGACGGGATAGAGTATGAAATAGAAAAAAACGATTTGGTTATTACAAGTAACGATATTCCCATCGGATTAGCCGGTATTATGGGAGGAGATACTTCAAAGATTGATGAAAATACTACCTCAATCATTATTGAAGCCGCCTTATTTAACAATGTATCGATTAGAAACACTTCCAATCGTTTGGGTTTAATGACGGAGGCATCCGCTCGTTTTACCAAGGGTTTACAACCGTTATCACAAATTAAAGCGGTAGAAAGAGCGGTTGACTTATTAATTGAACTGGCGGAAGCCAAAGAAATTGAAGAAACCGTTCAAATAGGAGAAATCAATTACACACCTGTAGTGGTAATAGAAACATTAGAACATTGTAACAGTCATTTAGGCACAAACTTTACGGTGGAAGAAGTTTATGAGGTTTTAAAAGCCTTGGATTTGGATGTGAAAGTGGAAAATACCACCTTTATATGTACCATTCCCAGCTATCGTACGGATTTGAAAATTCCCGAAGATTTGGATGAGGAAATTATCAGACTGATTGGCTATGACAGTTTAGAGGCTACGTTGCCGACCATGGTTGCGACTATCGGTCAATTGGATGCCAAACAAAAGTTGGAAAGACTCACTAAAAACGTGATGACTTCTTTGGGATTGAGTGAAATCGTTACATATTCTTTAGTAAAGGCAGAATATGTAAATAATGCAGTTATGCCGTTTGGAGAACACATTAAATTGGCTTCACCGTTGAGTGATGATCGTAAATATGTCAGAAACAGCTTAATGTCCAGTATATTGGAATGTGTTACATATAACGCCAATCGTAAAGCGACAAGCGTTAATCTGTTTGAAATAAGCAATGTATATGAAAAAGGATTAATGCAAAACAGACTTTCGATAGTACTTTACGGTGCTTTGCAGGTATCAAGATTGCACAATATCGCTATTCCTGCCAATTTCTTTGTATTGAAGGGAATGATTGAAACTTATCTTACCAAATGCGGCATTAATTCCGGTAGGGTGAGTATCGTTAAAAATGATTTGGATATTAACAATTTTCATCCGTATCGTAGTGCCAAGGTATTGATTCAAGATAAATTATTCGGTATTTTTGGGGAAGTTAACCCTTTGGTTATTAAAAAATGGGGTATAGACAAAACGATATACGGAGAATTTAATTTAGATCTTTTAAATGAAATTAAAGCGACTAAAATGAAGTTTGTTCCGTTAGATAAATACCCAAGCGTTTCAAGAGATATTGCTTTAATTGTGGATCGTGAGCTTGAAGTTAGCAGGATTATAAAAGTAATTAATGCCAACAGCGGTAAATTAATTAAGAATTTAGAAATATTTGACGTATATATGGGTGAACATATCGCCGATGATAAAAAATCGATCGCTTTAAGTATAGTTTATCAATCAAAGGATAAGACTTTAACCGATCAGGAGGTAAATGAAGTACATAATAAAATATTATCGGCTTTAGAAAAAGAATTAAATGCCGTATTAAGAACTTGAATATAGAATTGTAAGCATAAAATTATTGCATTATAAAAGATGGTCGAACAACCATCTTTATTTTTTTTATTGATTTTCCAAATCGTAAGCACGTTTATCTTCAATTCTGAAGAAAGGAAGGAAGATAGCCAAGCTTATGCCGATTTCGATAATTTGCCATAATGCGCCTCTCCATCCGCATACCAATAAACCTGAAATAACCGGAGGAGTAGTCCATGGGATATTTACTCCGCTGGTAAGCGGTACAAGCCCGATAGACATTACAATGTATGTGGTTATCGCAAGTACAATCGGTGTCAGGATGAACGGGATCATCAAGATCGGGTTCAATACGATAGGCATCCCGAAGATAACCGGTTCATTGATATTGAACATTGCCGGACCGGCAGATAATTTACCTAAAGTCTTAAATTGTGCAGATTTGGAGAAGAAGATTGCCGCTATAACCAAGCCGATTGTAGCTCCGCATCCGCCAAGTTTAATGAAGTTTCCATAGAATTGAGTTGTAATTATATTTGGAAGAGTAGTTCCTGCCGCAAACGCAGCCGCATTTTGTTCGGTTAATGCCAACCAAATAGGAGTCATAACCGATCCGACAATGTTTGGACCATGTAAACCGAATGAGAACAGCAATGTTTCAATAAGCAAGATAATAATCATTGCCGGTAATGTACCGCCTAATGATAATAAAGGAGTTTGCAATACGGTAAATACAAAATTGTGGGCAGTTTCAAATGCGGTCATTTTAAATAATAAGGAAATGGTTGAGAAGATAATCGCTACGAATATACCCGGAATTAAAGATTCAAATGATTTGGCAACGTTTGCCGGAACCGTTTCGGGTAAAGCGATTTTCCATCCTCTGTCTAAAATGAATTTAAGAATTTCAACGGTAATTATCGCAGTTAAGATACCTAAGAATAATCCTTCTGCGCCGAAGTTTCTAATCGGCAGATAATTACCCGGTTCAAAAGAACCGATAGGTGTAAGCATTAAGAATGCCGCAAATGACCAGAACATACATCCCAGTTCATCAATGCCGTATTCTTTTGCCAACGCTCTGGCTACACCGACTACAACAAATAATGTCATAACGTTCATGGTCATATTGTATGGAGTCATGAAGAATGTACTCCATCCTGAGCCGAATATATTTGTCATAAAGTTTGAATAGCCGGGAATCGGAAGATAAGCAAGTAATAGGAACATAGAACCGATAATTAATAGCGACATGATACCCATAAATCCGTCACGAATCGACGACAGGTAACGATTTTGAGCTAAAGCCATAGCGATAGGGCTCAGCTTGTCTTGTAGAAAATTAACAAATTTTTCCATAAGTACCCCCTAAGAATTCTGTACTAATTTGATTATATAATATTAATTATGAAAATTTTTACCTAAAGTAAGGGTAGGCTGACTAAAGAAGGTTCGATACTCAAAATTTTATTAAAAAGGATTAAAATCGTTAAAAAAAGAATCATTTTTCAAAGATTTTTCAACGATTTTTTTTCTTTTCTAATAAAAATTTAGCAAATTTTTTGGATACGCTGTAGCTTTCATTGCTTAGAGTGGTAATGGAAGCGGAGGAAAACGGAAATTTTTTTCCTTGATTAATATTTTTAATACTTTTATAACGGATGGTCTTGCCTTCGATAATGAAATTTGTATCGTTATAATAATATACATGTTTAAATTTGGCGGTTATAAATTCGGATATACTCATCAAAATAACCAAACCGCCCATTAATGCGGTGGAAAGTTCGTTAGTCTGATAGCCTAAAGCAACGGATATTGCCCCGAAGAAGGATAATAGCGAATATAATATATAAACTTGTTTTTTATCATTAAACATTTCATATTTTTTATTACTTAACAGCTCACTGTAAGTTTCGGATAAACTTTTATATTCTTTGAATTTAAAATATAGGACATAAGCCCCGATTAATACTACTACAATTGATAATATCATAGATGATCTCCCTTTTTCTTAAT
>JBHAFN010000257.1:0-2732 GCA_041856105.1 Bacillota bacterium | reverse complement strand
TGAACATGACCAAGACAAAAATACAGTTATGGTAATGTATCAACTCATTGTTTTACATATTTCCCTTTTATCGAAATATCTACATTTGAATCAAGTACGAGGGTATATCCTTCATCACTAATCGAAAAAGAAGCTTTCGATTCGGGGAAATGCGTCGGGCTATAAGTGTCTTTCTTATACGTACAGTAAATTGTGTTGTTTACTTGTTTGTATTTCCCCAACAAGATATAGACCCGTTTTATGCCGTTTGTATCCATTATCCAGAGAGCAAAATCCTCATTGGTAGGAAACTCAAAAACCTCGTATTGATATACCGTCCCGCTTTCGTAAGTAAGAGGTCTTATCCATACCGTTTTAGCAACGGTATTTTCGGGGGGTGTTTCTTCTATCACGGGGTCGTTGGAACAAGCTGCTATGAACAATAGCGACAATAAAAATGCAAGAAGTTTAATTGCTTTCATACTTTAAAAGATTAATATTATTATTTGATAATTTTAATTGTATCTGCCAATCAATACGCGTCCTGTAGATGGTGTAGGCACCTTTACCGTTTTGCAATCGAAAGTCCTCGTTAAACTTATAACATCATCATTAAAAGGACTTTTAGGATAAAGTAACACCGTAACCTTAGCTTCAAATTTTAAACGTTTTTCGTCGAAATAAGAATCAGGAGTACTCCTCCGGCTCAAATTATCAGAATTGAGCATTCGCCAATACGATTCACTAATATGATAATTGGTATCTTTATAATCTAAATATTTTTTTGACCAGCTCTCTTTCCAATGTCCCGTTATAAGAGTGGTATCGGTGATAGTTTCTGAATTATTTGCTTTCTTGTGAAATACTTCAGATTTTACTTCGTAATGAGAAATGTAATCCAATACTTTTGGATTTATTACTACATCCGATTTATCATAGGTTGGAACATGAATCTGAACATAATATCCTAAGTCTCCTATTACAGGGTACGAATTGCTACCATAAGGATAATGGCTGTAATTTTCAATGGTTGGAAATACGTGACTTCCTATTTCAACGGGTTTGATTCTTTTTATATTCCATACGCCTAACGGCTCGTCCGATATCGGCAAAACAATAGAATTGCCGGGCTGAGAATCTGGTATCAAGGCATTTTGTATGGGATATACAATTGAAGGCAGATCTTGTGTTATCGTGCCAGAAAGATCTATTCTACTCGAAAGTTTAATATCCATGGTTTTATATGTCTGAGATGTTTTTCCCCATGAAGACGTCCATGATTTGGTTAATCCGCTGATTACATTGGATATAACCGAAGATGCAACCTTGCCGAGTATTGTAGTCAATGCACCTTTGGTACCTGTGGCAGGAGGCGTTGTATCCGGGATAGAGATGAGCTTGGATACTTCGTCGCCTGAAGCAGAGGCTATAGAATTAAATACATTCTGTGCAGTTTCTCCTACGGGATTGTTATTATTGGTTACCAAATATGAAATTTTACCGGTAGTATTTATATTTCCGCCTAAATTTATTGTTTGTACTTTTTTATCATAAAAAGCAATGGTCATGGTGTTGTGTTTGTTTTTATAAAGGTCATCATAGGAGAGTTCCAATTCAAAGCAATTCCATCCCAAAGAAAATCCACTAACCGGAGTTAAAGAGATGCCCGTGGTATAAGCTACATTTTTACCTTTTTCACTTAATGGGAGGCAGACCCGACCGGTTGTTGAACTATTGAGTAATTTTGTATCTCTATCGCTGAGGGTTATCTGGGCAAAACTGGTTCCGCTCTGTGAAGGATATTGGCTATTGAAATAAAATATCCTTAAAAGTCCTCGAAGCCGATTATAAAAAACAAACACGTCACGATTTGGATGCATTAAAACCGGATCCGTAATATAATTGTAAATCATTATCCAACCATCTTCTTTTTTATAATCTTGGGTAATGTAATAAGGTAAACTGGAAGGGGCATTGCTGTACCAAGGTAGAGTGACATTAACCCCGTTGATGTTTACCGAGGAATTATTTTCCCAATCATATTCAAAATTCCGATGTACCTGAGCTGCACGAGAAACACTTACAATATTTTCTTCAGAGGTATCATTTTCTAAAAGATACGTAGAATCAGTACATGAATAAAAAGCCAATAAGCTAAAAAATAAGGCTTTAATTAATTGAAAATAAAACCTTTTTTGTCTCATAAAATTAGGATTTAAAAATAAACAATTAAAGTGTAAAATTAAAAATAAATCAAGTTCCGCAATGTTCAAAAAATAATTTATCAGTTTATCTATCAGTTACTGTTGGTTATTCGCCATGGTTCGTTCTGAGATTCGTTTATTCCTTGTCGCTAACGACCATCGATCAACAGTCAAAGGAGAAAGTTGCTTTTTATTTATATTCCCCTGTTTGGTTGTTTATTGCACAATATTGTCAAATTCCCTCCGCGCGACGCCCCGCAGCCGTCGCATAACGACCGCGAGGCATTACCCGCCGCAGGCGGAACATTGCTTTGCGTGCCGGAGACACTTCGTTGTGTCTCCGGGACATTCCGTTATGTCTCCGGGACACTCCGTTATGTCTCCCAGACACTTCGTTATGTCTCCGGGACACTCCATTATGTCTCCGCGACATTCCACTATGTCTCTGTGACATCCCATTATGTCTCTGTGACATAAATAGGGGTTCCGGGAGCAAAACAGTCTGCCATTTTGTCAGGGATTGTTGCTTGGGGCTTCGTTTCTCCCCGG
>JBHAFN010000256.1:0-5897 GCA_041856105.1 Bacillota bacterium | reverse complement strand
AAGCAGCATCAGGAGATAGAGAAGTTTCATTAGAAACAATAAAACCATTTTTAGATATAGTAGACAACCCAGAATTAGTATTAAAAAAGATAGAAGAGATATGTGAAAAAAACATAGATAAAGTGTAGACCATAATTTTATTAAAGGAATAGTAAGCATTATCTATATGTTTTGACAATTTTTAATGGATAAACTACTACTTTTAATATAAAATTATATAATGTTGAAAAAACTTAGTTTTCTTATCGGCAGGATGATACGTCGATAAGAGTAAGCTGTTTATAAATGAGGATATGGTCAAAACGGATCGCCCTGAATTTGATAAAAATGATTAGGAGGAAAGTTATGAATTATCAAGCACCAAGAGGAACCCAAGATATTTTACCGGATAAAATCGGCAGTTGGCATCAGCTGGAAACAATCATCAAAGCGTTTTGTGATCTTTATCGTTATGAAGAGATCAGAACTCCGATTTTTGAAGATACAAAAGTTTTTAAAAGAGAAAACGACAGTTCCGATATGGTTAATAAAGAAATGTATAACTTTCAGGCTGGAAGCGACAGTTTGACTTTAAGACCGGAAGGGACAGCCGGCATTGTGCGTTCATTTGTGCAACATAAACTGTATGGTTCAATGGAATTGCCGGTAAAGCTTTATTATATGGGGGAAATGTTCGGACATGAAAGACCTCAAAAAGGGAGATATCGCCAGTTCAATCAATTCGGAGCGGAGCTTATCGGAATTAAGAGTCCGTTAGCCGATGCGGAAATTATAACGTTCGGCTACAGTCTTATAAAAGCTTTAGGGATTAAGGAAGTTAAAGTATTAATAAATACTTTGGGTGATAGCGAATCCAGAGAAAATTATAAGAAAGTTTTAAAAGAACATTTTTCTGAACATTTGGATTGCTTATGCAGTGATTGTCGTCGCCGATATGAACAAAATCCTTTAAGGATTTTGGATTGTAAAGTTGATAAAGATTTGGACGTGGTTAAAAATGCTCCTTCATTAAGTGATTCTTTAACTGTAAAAAGTCAGGAATATTTTGATGAGGTTTTAAAAGCGTTGGATGCACTTGAAATTCCATATCAGATTGATAATCGTTTGGTCAGAGGTTTAGACTATTATACTCATACCGTTTTTGAAATTGTTTCGACTCATCAGGAGTCCGGTTCTCAATCGACGGTTTTAGCCGGAGGAAGATATGATAATTTAGTGCCTTATTTTGGCGGTCCCGAACTTTCCGGAGTCGGTTTTGCGGCGGGAATGGAAAGATTATTGCTTCTGATTGAACTTGAAAATATAGAGTTGAAGGAGGATAATCCTTTAGATGTCTACATTATCAGTTTAAATAATACCGGCAGTTATCCTTTACGGGTTGCGACAATGTGTAGGGCTTACGGGTATTCTTGTGAAATTAATATGGCAGACAGATCGATGAAGGCTCAATTTAAGTCGGTCGATCGTAAACAGGCGAAAAACGTAATCATTATCGGGGAAGATGAAGTTAAAAATAATCTTGTCAATATTAAAAATATCGCCTCTCAAAAACAGGTTACGGTCGGCTATGATGAAATAATCAATACTTTAGAAACGTTTATAGAAAAGGGAGATGAACATTAATGGAAAGAACAATGCTTAACGGAGAATTAAATCTTTGTCATGTAAATAAAGAAGTGGTCCTTCAAGGTTGGGTCAGCAAGAGAAGAAATCTTGGATCTTTGGTATTTATTGATTTAAGAGATTACAGCGGGATTGTCCAATTGGTTTTTGATGAAACCATGGAAGATAAAGTAAAGGATGTCCGAAATGAATTTGTTTTAAAGGTAAAGGGAAGCGTTCAGGAAAGAAAGGATAAAAATCCCAAGCTTAAGACCGGAGATATTGAAGTTAAATGCAATGAAGTGGAAATAATCAGTAAAGCCAAGACCACTCCTTTGCTTATTCAGGATGAAACCGATGCTTTGGAGGATACCAGACTTAAATATCGTTATCTGGATTTAAGAAGAAATGTTTTACAACAAAATCTCAGATTAAGACATCAGGTTTGTATGATAACCAGAAATTTTTTATCTTCTAAAGGCTTTGTGGAAGTTGAAACTCCGATTTTGTGTAAATCCACTCCGGAAGGGGCGAGAGATTATCTTGTGCCAAGCAGAATTTTTAACGGTAATTTTTATGCTTTACCTCAATCTCCGCAGATTTATAAACAATTGTTGATGATTGGGGGATTTGATCGTTATTTTCAAATTGCCAGATGTTTCAGGGATGAAGATTTAAGAGCAGATCGTCAGCCTGAATTTACCCAAATTGACATTGAGATGTCTTTTATTGAGGAAGAAGATATTTGGGCAATGGTAGAAGCATTGATGTTTGAAATTTTTAAACAGGTTAAAAATATCGAACTCGATTCATTCTTAAAGCTTCCGTATACGGAATGTATGAGAAGATTCGGCAGTGATAAACCGGATTTAAGGTTTGATATGGAATTGAATGAGATCAGTGATGTTTTTATCGATACTGAATTTACGGTATTTAAAAATATTTTGGAAAAGAACGGGAAGATCAACTGCATTGTAGTTAAGAATAAGGCGGACGGTTTTTCCAGAAAAGATTTGGATAAACTTCAGGATTTTGTGAAGATTTATAATGCCAAAGCATTGTCTTATTTAAAATATGAAAACGGTTTAATTAGCGGTAGTATCGCCAAAGTGGTAAGTGATAAAGAAAAAGAAAGGTTAATTGACCAATTAAATTTGGAAAATAATGATTTGGTTTTAATTGTAGCTGATGAAGATTATATTTCTAATATTGCTTTGGGTGCGCTTAGAAATAAATTGGGTCATGAATTGATGTTGATCGATAAATCCAAATATGCTTTCTTATGGGTTACTGATTTTCCGATGTTTGAATATAATAAAGAAGAAGACAGATATGTGGCTGCTCATCATCCGTTTACATCAGTCAAACCGGAAGATATAGATAAATTGTTCAGTGATCCCAAGAATGTTTATTCAAGAGCTTATGACTTGGTTTTAAACGGTTATGAACTTTTAAGCGGTTCGATTAGAATTCATGATCAAAAAATGCAGGCTAAGGTTTTTGAAGCAATCGGATTAAGTATGGAAGAAGCCAAGGAAAAGTTCGGATTTTTCTTGGAAGCCTTCAATTACGGAACTCCTCCTCATGGCGGGGTTGGGATCGGTTTGGAAAGATTAATTATGATTTTATGCGACAGCGATAATATAAGAGATGTGGTCGCATTTCCTAAAACGGCAAGTGCTTCCGATTTAATGAGTGAAGCTCCTAATGCGGTTGATGAAAAACAATTAAATGAGTTGGGAATTTCATTAAAAAAATAAATATTATGTTATAATTGAAGAGCCGAAGGGGAAAAATATATTTCCTACACTTTGATATACGGGAAACAAGAAGTTATTATACTGTGTTGAAAGCTTATTAAGTTAAGAATCCTAATGTATTATACATGTTACCCACCTAGACATACTAGGGACATATCAGCCCTTTTGGCTTTATAGCGGAGTTTAAGAAGTTTAAAAGACTTCTTTTTATTATTTTTTAACCGATTGCGTTTGTGTTAAAATCCCATCTTTGACAGTTCAATGGAAGAAAAAGAAAGGATTCCCTGATAAATAGAGGGATTCCTTCAAATTTCTGTGTATGAATATGTAGCGTAATTTTATTTACTCTTGGTATTTTTAATAATATTTCTCATTTTTGATGGGACGGTTATTTGATAATCAGTTCTAAATCCAAATATATCGTGTAAATCATCCGTTATATTAGTCCTTGTATAAGAAGGCAGATAGCCTTCATCAATCTTTAATAAATTATAAGATCTTAACGTGTTTATCAGTTCGCTAACGGTGTATTTATTGTTGGTTTTATTTTCTAATAACCTTAGTAGTAATAAAGCCACATAATAAGTAAGAAAATGCGCTTTTATTCTGTCGCTTCTTTGAAGAAATGCCGGTCTTGCTTCAAAGTCTGTTTTCATAATTCTAAAAGATTCCTCTATTTCCCATCTGCCTCCGGCTATTTTCATAATAGCGGCCACATCATCTTCCAGATTGGTAGTTAAGGCATACAAACCATCATACTTGGCTTCTTCGTTAATTACACTTTCATCTAATATTAAATAACTGCTGTCAGCTACCTCTCCGCTATCGGTGGTGTTTATTACTTTGACAAAACGATATGGATCATTTTCGTTTACGGCTTTTCTTGATTTTCCTGAAGAGATTATCTTAGCGGCTCTATTAATCTGTTTGATTCTTATATTCTTTTGATATTCTGCATATACAGGAGAATAAGTAACTATTAATCTTTGATTGATTATTTCATCGTCTTTATAGGGTATTTCTTTATAGTAGAGAGCATCATCGCCATTTAACTGCTTAATATCTTCTAATTTTACTTTCTTATTATCGGAAATTCTTTTCCAGTTAGTATCTTTAAAAACAAAGTCCTTATATTCCTTATTAAGTTTCTTTATTGATTGAGTAATAATATAAGTTCTGTTATGTATAGAATTAAATAATTTGTTAGTCTTGGAAGCCAATCCTGCATCTGTACATACTACAAATGAATCAAAATTAAAATCTTTTATTAATTTTTCTTCTAACGGTTTTAAAGATTTCTGTTCATTGAAATTGCCTTCAAAAATATTAAAAGCTAAAGGGATACCGTCTCCATCCATAAATAAACCCATTTGTATGATAGGGTTAGGTCTGTATTCTTTAGATTTACCATATTTTCTTAAATCATCTTCTACTTCTATTTCAAAATAATAATTACTGCAATCGTAATAAAGAATCTTATTATTTCTATTGATTAATAAATTAGAGTTTTTATATAACTCTGATTGGATATAATCCATTTCTTCAGACAGAATACTTAAAGCTCTATAAACATCATGAAGTTCATATTTAGGTGTTTCAAGAAAAGATTTGGCTGTTTCAAAAGAAGATAACTTACTTCCCGGATCAATTATTCTTGAGTAGATTAAATCGGAAAAAATAGCGTTTATGTCATAGTCAAAATCATATTTGTTTTTAATATTTCTAAAAGTATTATCAAATCTTAAACCACAATACAAACATTGTAAAAATAAATAACCGGCTTTATATAATCTTGTTCTATTGATATCAATAAGACTACTTTGGGAAAAGGAAACAACAACATCTTTAGAATCATTTTTTTCTTTATGAGTTAATTGAACCGCTTTATCTTTAGCCCAAGCAATAACATCATCTCTGGATAAATTTAAATAAGCCATAAGTTCATCAACTCTACCTAATTTTTCAATATTTTTAGTATAAACCTTACCATTTTTTCTATAAGACTTTTGGATATACAATAATTCAGAACTTTTAGTTTCAATAATACGCAGACGCATAGCGATTACCTCCGGAGAAATTATAGTACAAACCGCTACAATACGCTACATAAAAATACAATAAACTTGACGATAAAAAAAGCGTGTTTCCTGCGCCTATCGAACTTTTGTTGGAAAACAACTGTCAAACTACCGCATTTAGACAATCCCGATATTAAATACATATCTTATCTTGGACAATATACCGCTCTTCATAAAGAATTAATCAAATCAAGTCAATAATATATATTATTTTTATCATTATCAGTGTTATAATACTCATATGGCTTTAATATTCTTGTATTAAGGTATTAAGGATAGTAAAATATTAAAATAGATAGGCGGTGTAATATGAGTGAATTTTGGTCTTCGATTATTTATGTATTATTAGGACTTGTTGTCGGGGGATTTTTAGGTTATTACTTTACTAAAAGAGCGATTGAAAAGCAACTGAAAGAAAACCCACCGGTAAATGAAAAAATGATTAGGGCAATGTTTT
>JBHAFN010000255.1:0-4629 GCA_041856105.1 Bacillota bacterium | reverse complement strand
ATCTTTTATCTCATCCAATATGGGAAAACCGATTTCTTCCTCAATAAGCAATCTTTTAAATGAAATGCACTTTCTGCAATAAAAACCTTTACTGCCCTTATAAAAGTATTTCGGATCTTTATTTAAACATCTTTTACACAGCATAAAACATACCTCTTCGATAATATATTAGAAAATATTTCTCAATCCCTGAAATTAAATGATATTATTTTAATATAGGTATCTGACAATAATGAAAACAATGGAAAATATTAATCGTGATATATTTAAAGCGATACATGACGGTAAATGGTTAAGTATTGAGTACAAAAACAACAACGACCAGATAACAAGCTATTGGATAGGAATACAAAACTTAAACCCTTTTAACAAAACCCTGTCCGTAGAAGGTTTTCATTTGACCAATTTCGGCATAATAAAAATACCTTTTATCTACTTGGACTCTATTTTATCCGCCAATATCGTGGAAGGTTCATATTATCCTAAAAACTATAAATTAATTGAAGATATTCAAACCAACCCCTCAAAATACAAAACAATATTCGATAATATCCCCAACTTGAAAATTTTAAATTATTTGGAATTATGCAATCAACTTGATAATACTCCTTATAAAACGGATTTTAAGTTGCTTAAATATATGGATGAAAGCAGCTTTGAAAACAACAAACTTTTGTTGAGCGATGAACAATTTTCCTATATCGTTAAAAATTTCCAAAAAGAAACCAAACAAACCGATAAGATGATGATTAATCGTTTGGCATTAAATATTTTAAGTATCTATACGGATAAAGGATTATATGTTCTTGCCTATAAGCTTTTAAAATTAGACGTAAAAAACAAATTACTTCTTATTGATGATGAAACGATCATAAACACCGAATTTACCGTTGAACGGGTAAAACAAAGCATTACAAAATTTTTGGAAGCCGATGATTTGGAATTATTGAACGACTTTAATAAAAATAAAGAAATCATTAAAGATAAAATAAGTCAAAACACATCATTTGTTGATGATATGCCTTACATAATAAATTTGGGATTTGATATAAAAGTAGATTTAAATTATGAATACCGTTCAATTTTAAAAATGTATGAAGAAAATAATTTAAGTATTCCCTTAAAAGCTTTTTTCGGCGATCTTTTAGAACGCTCCGGCAACAAAAAAACCTATTCAATCGCCCTTTTAAACGACAAAATCAATTTGGATCAACTGCTTGCCATAAACAATGCCATGAAAAATCCTATCGCCTATATTCAAGGACCACCCGGAACCGGAAAAACAAATACAATAATCAATACTATTGCAACGGCATTTTTTAACGAAAAAACCGTATTGTTTACCTCTTACAACAACCATCCCATAGACAGTGTTTATGAAAAATTAAAAAATATAACTTATAAAGATAAAAAAGCGGTTTTCCCGATAATAAGATTAGGAAATAACGAAAAATTAACTGAAGCCATTGAAGAGATTAAAAACCTTTACTATTTATCAAAGGATATCGATTGCAAACAAATGAATTTAAACAATAAAACTCAATACAACGTAAAGAAATTAACCAATATCTTAAAAAAATATGAAAATTTATTGGATTTAAAAGAAAGAGACGAAACCATAAACAAACTATTGGAATATAACCGTAATTCCACTTCCATGATGCTTCTGGCTTTTAATGTCGATTTAGCCGACAGACAAAAAAACATTATAAACGACAAGATAAAAGAAACCGGAACAATAAACGAAGAGGAAGCTTTAAGCTTATTAAACGGTTGCTATAATGAATTTAAAAAATATTTATATTATACCGGGGCAAAATATATCCGCAAATTAGATGAGCCTAAAAACGAAGAACTCAAAGATATTATTTTTAATACCGCAAGTTCAAAACAAGTTGAATGTCTGAATAAATATCTTAGGGATGATGACAATTTAAAAAATTTTCTGGAAATTTTTCCGGTTGTTTTAACAACGTGTATATCCGCCCATAAATTGGGTTCGCCGTTGCCTACATTCGACATGACCATTATCGACGAGGCAAGTCAATGCAATAATGCAATATCTTTAATCCCTATAATAAGAGGAAAAAGCTTGATGTTGGTAGGCGATCCACAACAATTAAACCCCGTTATTTTATTGGATAAAAATATAAATGAAAAATTAAAAGAACAATATATGATTAAAGATGAATATGATTATTGTCAAAATTCAATATATAAAACTTTTTTAGCATGCGATTCAATAAGTGATGAAATATTGTTAAGTTATCACTATCGCTGTCATAAAAAAATTATCGAATACAACAACAAAAAATATTACCATTCTAAATTGAAAGTTCTTTCTTGCAGTCAGGAAGAAAAACCGCTTGTTTATATTAATGTTGAAGAAAGCGGTTCACCATATAAAAACACCTCTACAAAAGAAGCCGAGAAGATTATCGCTTATATAAAAAATAATCCCGATAAATCCATAGGAATTATTACCCCGTTTGTCAACCAGAAAAAACTGATTGACAAACAACTTGAAGAAAACAACATAAATCATATCAGATGCGGTACAATCCATGCCTTCCAAGGTGATGAAAAAGACGAAATATTATTTTCAACCGCCATAACCGAAAACACTCATAAATCCACCTATAATTGGTTAAAAAACAATAAAGAATTAATTAATGTGGCTTCCTCCCGGGCTAAAGACAGACTTATTGTTTTATCAAACGGAAAAATGATCAAAAAATTTCATGAAAAAAACTCTAAAGATGATTTATACGAACTTTTATCCTATGTAAAAACAAACGGTTTATATGAGATTACCCCAAGATATAACAACTCAAGAGCATTAGGAATTAAACCGTTCAGTACCGAAACGGAAGAAGCTTTTTTAACCAACCTGATTCATTGTTTGGAAAACATATGGCAGGCCAATAACCGTTTTAAAATATATAAAGAAGTGCCGATATCCCAAGTGTTCCAGGAAAATACAACCTATTCAGATTTATTTTATTCGGGAAGATTCGATTTTGTCGTATATGAAAAAAGATTAAGTAAAGAATTCCCTGTTTTAGCTATTGAGCTGGACGGCAAAGAACATTATAACGATGATTTAGTCATGATCAGAGATAAAAAGAAAAACGAAATATGTTTAAAACACAACTTACAATTAATAAGAGTGGATAATACATATGCCAGAAGATATAACCACATCAAAGAAATTCTGATTGACTACTTTAAAAAACTGAGATGATCAGTTCATGAAAAAAACAATCGCCAAAATATGACTTACGGATGCCAAATTTATAAAGATATGCCAAATCATATGATGATACTTCATATCTTTTTTAGCGTAAAAATAAGTCCCTATGGAATACATCAATCCTCCGATTACGATTAATCCCATGAATAAAACATTGGAATTTCTAATTAAAATAGGCAAGAAAAAAATCGCCGTCCATCCCATTAACAAATAGATCGTTATACTGACCTTAGGAATGGACTTGCTTGATAAAGATTTATAAAATATCCCGAAAATAACCGCCAGCCATTGAATTACTACAACTAAAATTCCTTGCCAACCCCCAATGACTATAAGCGCAACCGGGGTATAACTTCCGGCAATGGCAAAATATATACAAATATGATCCAAAATTCTGAAAACAAATTTATGCTTGGAATCATAAGCCATGGAATGATATAAAGTAGAGCATAAAAACATTAAAAATAAAGAAATCAAAAATATACTCGTGCTTACCGATTGAATTACTCCCCCTTTTAAATAACCGATTACCGCTCCAATCGGAAGCATCACCAGCATTGCAATACTCATCACTCCATGAGTAATTGAATTGGCAACCTCTTCACCAAATGTTAATCTATCCGCAAGTTTCATAATTTCTCCTTTACCTGATATCTTCTATTGTGGTAATTTTTATATTGTCGTAATCTCCTTCCACTTCCGTTATACGGGTATCCAAAGCATATTTTTCTAAAATCGAACAGTCATCGGTTCCGATAAACCCTTCTTTATTTGCTTTAACATAACACGGAAATAATTTATTTATCTTAAATGCCTGAGGAGTTTGTGCCTGTCTTAAACTCTCTCTATCAAAAGTCTTAACAACGACATTATCGGATACAACCTTTATCGTATCCTTGACCTTAACCATAACACAACAGGCATCATTACTTTCCATGGTCTTAACCACTCTGTCCAATATGGCATTACTGACAAAAGGTCTTGCCCCGTCATGAATTAAAACAACTTCATTGATAACCGCTTTAAGCCCGTTATATACGCTTTCCTGCCGGCTTTTTCCACCTTTGACCAAAACAAGCTTATTCTCCTTTAAGCCGACTTTTTCAACAAATTCCTGAATATCGCACACAACTATAATTTGAGTACATCTTTTATCATTTTTAAATTTATTGACGGTTTCTTCAATAACCGTATTGCGATCATTTAATTTATAATAAATCTTATTATAACCCAAATTCATTCTGGAACCTTTTCCGGCTGCCACAATAACTACAGAATACTCCATAAATACCCCTTTTTTTAGTATAATAATAACACATGGAGAAAATAAAATGATAAATGGTGTAATATTTGATTTCAACGGAACATTGTTGGAT
>JBHAFN010000254.1:0-8234 GCA_041856105.1 Bacillota bacterium | reverse complement strand
TGCTTTTTCCGCCGGGTGCGGCGCACATATCCAGAATATTTTCCGTCGGTTTGGGATCTAAAATATTAACCACGCCGGATGCGCTTGGTTCTTGAAAATAAAGCAGTCCCATCATATGAGCCAATGTATTCCCGTATGTCTTCTCATCATTTAATACATAAGAATTTTCGTTAAAAATACTTTCTTGGCAATTTATTTTTTTCATCGCAAACAATTTATTTGCGTCAAGCTTTAAAGTGTTTATATTAAAACCTCTGTATAACGGCAGCTTTAACGCTTCCAAATACAACTTAAAATCTTCTTTTAACAACGTCTTTAAATAATTCAGATATTCTTTGTTCATCAATCTAAAATCCTTTTTGTATTATACAAATCCTGTTCAAGCTGAAGGATAAGATTATCGATATTATTAAATTTTTTTTCCAATCTTAAAAATTTTACAAACTCCAAGGAAATGTTACATCCGTAAATATCATGGTTAAAATCAATTAAATGCGCTTCGACAGATACGATATCCACATAGTTGAAAGTGGGATTATGACCGATATTAACCATTGCCTTATACTTTTTATTCATCACTTTTACATAACAGGCATATACTCCCTGACGGGGTAAATAATATTCCGCTTCACAAGCTATATTGGCGGTAGGAAAGCCTATTTTACTTCCTTTTTGATTACCTTTGACAATCTTCCCCAAAATTTCATAATTATAACCCAGCAACTTGTTGGCCAGTTCGATATTGCCGTCTTTTAACGCTTTAATAATTCTTGTCGTACTGATTTTTTCATGATTGTAATTTACGCTTTCAATAACTTCCACCTTAAAAAGATTAGCTTGAATTAAGGTATCAATATTTCCTATACCGTTTTTTCCATAGTGAAAATCAAAGCCGCATACCATCGTTTTAATATTGCATTTAGCTAAGATGAACCGGTTAAACTCTTCATAAGTCAAATTAGCCATCTCTTTGGAAAACTTTAAAATAATGATGTTTTTTATTCCGTGTTGAACGGCTAAATTAATTCTTTGTTTCATGGTGGTAAGATGTTTAACGAATTTAAGATTTTTTATGGTTACCCATGGATCGGGATCAAAGGTGATTAAAGCGGTATCAAGATTATCTTTTAAGGAAATTTCTTTAGTCTTATCGATTAAGGCTTTATGACCTAAATGAAGACCGTCAAAATAACCGATACAGGCAACCATCGGTCTGTCTATTCTTATGGGTTTATTTATATCTATTTGGACAATTCTCATTTACCACAAACCTCTTTTACACTTATATGTATGTTTATTTTCTTTTTCATAGATAGCTAACATTTGATCGCCGTTAACCAACATCACCAACTTACTGTCGCTGTCTATAGTTAATCTTTTTCCGTTTTTAATGTCATCGATACGATTATCCTCGATAATGGCGATGGAAGGATCCAATATTTTTCTTGGATCTTTTATTAATTGAACATTTTCATTTACTTCACTTAGTTTCAGACTGTCGTCAAGACTTATCTTATCGATTTTATATCTGATTAAGCTGTTCATAGCGGCATAATTGTGCAGTTTTTTATTTATATCCTCAATCAAGGTTCTGATATATGTTCCGTTAGATACTACGGCGTCAATTATCGGATAAGGATGATATTGGATTAAATTTAAGCTGTATACCTCTATATCAACCGCTTCTCTTTTAACCTCAATGTTTTTTCTGGCGTATTCATACAGTTTTTTTCCGGCTATTTTTTTAGCGGAATACATTGGGGGAAGTTGAGTTTGTTTACCGATAAAATTATTTAAATTTTCTATAAAAGTTTTTTCATCAATGTCGATTATCTCTTTAGAATCGATAACCTTTCCCCATATATCCTGAGTATCATACAAACTGCCCAGCGTAAAACCTGCCCGATAGCCTTTTTTATCATGCATACAGTAAGGTAAAAGTTTTGTATACTTGCCTATTAAAACGATAAGCAATCCTTCGGCATTGGGGTCTAAGGTACCGGTATGTCCGATCGATTCTACATTAAGTATTTTTCTAAGCTTTGCGACTACATCAAACGATGTCATGCCCTTTTCTTTATTGATATATAATATTCCGTTCATCTTTTGTATTTTCCCAAATCATTATATCAACAACATGATATAATAGCAAAGCAAGGTGAAAAAGAATGAGTGTAAGAAAATTGTTGGGAGCGATTGCCAAAGCGGATTTGGACTATAAATTGATTGAACATAATGATCGTATTGCCGTTGGAGTATCCGGTGGTAAAGACAGTATGTTGCTTTTGTATTGTTTGCATTTATATAAAAATATCGCCTTAAAATATCATCATAAACATTTTGATGTAGTCGGTATTCATTTGGAAATGGGTTTCCCCGACATGAATTTTGAAAAAATAAGTGAATTTTGTAAACAAAACAATATTGAATATCATGATATACCTACCAATATTTATGATATTTTGAAGATTAATCAAAATGATGACGGAACTTTAAAATGCAGTTTATGTTCAAAGTTTAAAAAAGGGGCGGTAATAAACGAAGCTAAGCGTTTAAATTGTCAAAAAACCGCTTTTGCCCATCATGGAGATGATGCCGTGGAAACATTACTTTTAAATGCCATCTACGGAGGAAGAATTGCCACATTTACACCCAAGATGTATTTGGATGAAAGCGGGATGACTTTTATCAGGCCTTTTGTTTATGCGGATGAAAAAATGATTATCAATACGGTTAAAAATTTAAATTTGCCGACGGTAAAAAGTACATGTCCGATGGACGGTTATACAAAGCGTCAGGATATAAAAGAAATGTTGAACAGATTATATGACGAATATCCGATGGCTAAAAGCAATTTTTTAAATATGTTGCACAATCAAAAACAATTAAAATTATGGGAAAAAGAGTAAATAATTCAATTATTATCTTATAGTTGATTATAAAACCGTAATCAACGTTATATGAAAAATTTTTGCGTAAATCCGCATTTTTATTAGATTAAATTTTATCTTCAAATTTATGATCTTTACTTACGACAACAGCTACAATGTATAAAAAACATCAGGAAAACAGTCTGTTTATCTTGGATATCGTTTCCGGTTTTAAACAGTTATGATGAGGATGAATTAAATTATATAAATTTTCTTTATCATAGATTATTGTTTCGTCATCGGTTGGACTGTTAAAATTCATTAATAAAACATATCCTTCTACACAAACCTCAATTCCGTTGTATTTCAGGTATTTAGCCAAAATGTATACTTGTCTTTTTACCTGTATAATCGGATTTTTTACCTTTTTGCAGTATGAGTTGCCGTAAGCGGTAGTATTGATTTTATCCCATTCATAATCATCTTCCAAACCGTATAGTTCTCCGCTATAATTTTTAACCTCAATTATAAATACGCCGTGTTTATTGACAATAACATTGTCAAGTTCAGCCTCACGATTATCATGGATAACCGTAACATTACTAAACAGATAGTCATCTTTTTTAAGTGCACTTTTAATAAACGAAATTCCGTTTAATTCTCCTATTTTACCCGCCCTTCTTTGTTCTGTTTCATCTATATCCTTCGGATAAATATATTTACTTTTATCGATGGATAATATATACAGAAAAACAAAAAACAATACAATTGCAAAAATAGTTACAAAAACTATACCTGCGCTCATCAATAATATTTCATCCATCATCAATACCTCATCTTTAAATGTTTATTTTATATACAATAGTCTTTTAATATAATAATATAAAATTTAAAATTTTGCAGAACACTTTTGAAAAAAATGAAAAAATGAAAAAAATGTATTTGACTTTCATAATTTATTGGGCTATTATTTAAAAAATAAATTAATTACATAGAGGTAGCGGTGCAAATGAGTAATCCGGGGAGTTGGCAAACTGAGAAGCGGACGAAAGGTAATCATCGCCGAATTAATATATTTGGCAAAATGTATTAATGGGTTTATGAGAAATACTCATAAAACTCCTTCAAAATGAAGGGTGCTATTGAACTTGAATTTATCGATCCATGGGCAATAGCTTGTGGATTATTTTATTTGAGGAGGGAAAGAAATGAAAAGATTAGGTTTGTTATTAAGCTTTATGTTGATTATCAGCGGATGTGCTTCAGATAATCAATCAGCCGATTCAAGCAACACTTTTACCGTTGGAATGGAATGTAATTACGCCCCTTTCAACTGGACTACCCTTGAGGATAACGATACCGCCGTAAGTATAAGCAATGTCGACTATTGCGACGGCTATGATGTGGTAATCGCTCAGGAAATCGCCAATGATTTAGGAAAAGAATTAGTAATTAAGAAAATTGCTTGGGAAGGATTGGAACCTGCTTTAAATTCCGGTGAAATTGATGCGATTATTGCCGGAATGTCGGAAACTCCTGAAAGAGCTGAAAATGTAAATTTTACCACTCCGTATTATGAATCCGAAATGGTCTTAATTATCAGAAAGGACAGCGCTTATGTAAATGCTACAAGTATTCAGGACTTCAGCAATGCCACCGTCCTTGGACAATTAAATACAACATATGATGAAATTATCGATCAAATTGAAGGAGTAAATCACGCTACCCCTCTTGCGACTTATCCGCTTATGATCGTTGCATTGCAAAGCGGTGAAGTTGACGCTTTAACTGCCGAACTTCCGGTAGCCGAAGGTGTGGTCAGCGCCAATCCCGATTTAACTTATTTGACTTTCAGTGAAGGAAACGGTTTTGAAGTTGATGCCAGCGTCAGTATCGCTATTGCCAAGGATAACTTGGAATTATTGTCAGCGGTTCAAACTGCCCTTGATAAAATTTCTCTAGAAACAAGAAATCAATATATGCTTGATGCGGTAAATCGTCAACCGGCAGGTGAATAATGAACACTTCAATTAATGGGGGGCTGTTTGAATCGGCACTGGCCATCCTGCAAAGATATTGGCCGTCATTTTTATACGGAATACAGTTTACTTTATTAATTTCCATCATCGGAACCTTATGCGGTTTAATTATCGGTTTATTTATCGGAGGTATTCGAGCCGTTCCTATTGAACAAACCGATTCTGTTTTAATTAATTGGTTTAAAAAACTGATTTATTTTATAACGGGGGCATATATCGAAGTTTTTAGAGGAACTCCGATGATGGTTCAGGCGGTATTCATCTATCATGCGTTTAGAACCACATTAAATTGGACTCCGGTAGTGGCGGGAATGGTCATAGTTTCCATCAATACCGGCGCATATATGGCGGAAATTATCAGAGCCGGTATTCAGGCTGTGGATAAAGGACAAAATGAAGCCGCAAGATCACTGGGAATGACCGGTATACAGGCAATGTTATATGTAATCATTCCTCAGGCGATAAAAAACGCTTTTCCGGCAATGGGTAACGAATTAATCGTAAACATTAAAGACAGTTCCGTTTTAAATGTTATTTCGGTTACGGAATTATTCTTTCAATCTAGTTCCATTGCCGGCAGCGTCTTTAAATATAAAGAAACTTTTTTGGTTACCGCAATCATTTATTTCTTATTAACTATTCTTTGCAGTAATATTTTACGGATTATCGAACATAAACTAAACAATACCAAATCAAGTTATCCAAGTTCCGATACCTCTGTCGTAAATCAAAACCTGCAAAATAAAGGAGCATAAAAATGAGTATAATTCAAGTTAAAGATGTTCATAAATCCTTCGGCAGCTTAGAGGTGTTAAAAGGTATTGATTTTGAGGTTAACGAAAAAGAAGTGGTTTGTTTAATCGGCGCAAGCGGAAGCGGTAAAAGCACCATGCTTAGATGTATCAACCAATTGGAACAGTTTGATCACGGGACAATCTTATTTGAAGATAAAGATATTTTAACTTTAAAAGATATTAATGAATATCGTTCCAAGGTCGGAATGGTCTTTCAGTCATTCAACCTGTTTAATAATATGACCGTATTGCAAAACTGTACGATCGCCCAGATGAAGGTTTTAAAAATCCCTAAGGCGGATGCTGAAAAAAAGGCGCTTTACTATTTAAAAAAAGTCGGTCTTGAAAATTTTGCCCACGCTTTAAGCACAACCTTATCCGGCGGGCAAAAACAAAGAGTAGCCATTGCCAGAGCTTTATGTATGAATCCGAAAGTGTTGCTGTTTGATGAGCCTACCAGCGCTTTGGATCCGGAAATGATTCATGAAGTATTAAATGTTATGAAAACTCTTGCCCATGACGGTTTAACCATGATTATCGTTACTCACGAAATGGAATTTGCCAAGGATGTTGCCGATAAGGTAATCTTCATGGATAAAGGAGTAATTGTGGAAAGCGGATCCCCTGTTGATTTGTTTGAAAATCCTAAAAACGAAAGAACTAAGGAATTTCTGAAAAGATATTTAAAATAATGGTTGAAGCCATTATTTTTTATTTATATAATACAGCTATGTTAAAGAAAGTTTATATTGAAATAACTAATGTATGCAATTTAAATTGTACCTTTTGTAAAAAAAACACAAGAGAACCTTATATGATGAGTTTAAAAGAATTCCAACATATTCTTAATCAATTAAACGGTGTTTGTAATTATATTTATCTTCATGTTCAGGGAGAACCTTTAATGCATCCCTTATTAAATGAATTTATAACTCTTGCCAATCGTAAGGGTTTTAATATTCAAATCACGACAAACGGAACATATATCCATAAAGCTTCTTATCTGATCGATAATGTTCGTAAAATAAGTTTTTCTTTACACAGCATTAAATATCAAAACATTAATCCTATGGAATACATCGAAAACATCATGGATTTCTGCAATCGTTGTAATACCACTTATTGTGATTTAAGATTTTACAATCAAAATACGATGGATTTAAAAAGCAGACAAATATTGGACTATTTAGAAGATAAGTACCAATTTAAGATAACTTCCAAAAACAAGAGTTATAAAATTGCCGAAAGAGTTTTTGTGTCTTTTGACGATTTATTTACATGGCCTTCTTTAAACAACGCCTTTGTGTCCGATGACGGATTTTGTTACGGCGGTTTGCAAATGCTTGCCGTTTTATCTAACGGCAATGTCAGCGCCTGTTGTTTGGATTGTGATGGTACTATTAATTTAGGTAATATTTATATTGATGATATTAAAGACATTCTTTCCTCAAATAAATATCAAGCTTTGGTTAACGGTTTTAAAAATAAAAAAGCGGTGGAACCGCTTTGTAAGCATTGCAGTTATAGATTGAGATTTAACCGTTAAAACTTACTTTGATCAATATTCTTTAAATAATCACTTACCTGCTCAACTATGGATTTAATACTTCCGTCTTCAAACGGAACTTTAAGTTTAGCTTCTTTAACAAGCTCTATAAAACTCATTGTTCCGCCTAATTTACATAAATGAAGATAGTCATTAAAAGCTTCCCGATAATTTTCTCTTGATTTTTTAAAAAACTGCAAAGCACATACCTGAGCTAAAGTATAGTCAATGTAATAGAAAGGCATTTGGAAAATATGGCCTTGTTGATACCACCATCCCCCTTCTTCTAAAAAATCACAACCGTCATACAGTTTATAAGGTAAATATTCTTTTTCCAGTTTTCTGAAACAAGCTTTTCTTTCCTGATTATTCATTGTCGGATTTTTATATACTTCATGTTGGAAGTGATCGATCAATACTCCGTAAGGCAAAAAACTGATCGCATCTTCTATGTGCGCATGATAATATTTTTCACAATCTTCCTTAAAAAACTTTTCCATCCATTTATAGGCAAAGAATTCCATACTCATCGAATGAATTTCACACGATTCAAGAGTTGGCCATATGCAGCTTGTCGGTCTGATTTGTCTTGACATGTATGCCTGAAATGCATGACCGGCTTCGTGAGTTAAGACATCCACATCTTTGCTTGTACCGTTAAAGTTGGAAAAAATAAAGGGTACTTCATATTGATAAATATATGTGCAATATCCGCCCGGCGCCTTATCGGATTTACTTCTTAAATCCCAAAGTTCATTATCAATCATCACATCGATAAATTGTTTGGTTTCCGCACTCATTTCATGATACATTTCTTTGGCCGCATTAACCAGTTCTTCATAGGTACCCTGCGGTTTAGGGTTGCCTGAAGGATATTTAAGATTAAAATCATAATATTCAATTCTCGGTAAATTTAATCTTTCGGCTTGTTCACCATTTAATTTAAAAGCTAAAGGAGTAATTTCTTCTAAAATCTGACGGCGAT
>JBHAFN010000253.1:0-4125 GCA_041856105.1 Bacillota bacterium | reverse complement strand
CACATAACGGACATTTACCCGGAGCGTTTTTGCTTTCTAATGTATATCCGCATACATCACAAATCCAAACAACCGGTTCATCCTTTTTAAATACTTTATCTTCTTTAACGTTATCTAACAAATTTAAGTATCTTTCTTCATGACGCTTCTCTACACTTGCGACCATGTCAAATTGAGCCGCAATCTTGTTAAACCCTTCCTCACGGGCAACCTGAGCAAAACCTTTATACATATCAGTCCACTCATAGTTTTCACCATCCGCAGCCATTTGAAGCGCTTTTGCAACCTCAGGAATCGCATCTTCATGTAACGCTTTAAACCATAACATTGCATGAGTTTGTTCATTTAATGCCGTTTCTTCAAAGATTCTGGCAATTTGTTCCATACCTTCTGCACGAGCCTGCATGGCAAAATAAGTATATTTACCTCTAGCCATACTTTCTCCTGCAAACGCTGTTTGTAAATTAGCTTCTGTTTTCGATCCTTTTAATTCCATAATTTCAGTCTCCTATTTTTTTCTGCAATTTTCACACACACCCTCATAAGTCATAAAATGATCCTCAACCTTGAATCCCCACTCATTTTCAATTCTGGAAAGATCCTTATCCTTAACAAGACTCGGAATATCAAAATGTTTGTTACAGACAACACAATGTAAATGATCATGAGGTTCAGGATTTCCGTCATAGAAAACAACACCGTTTTCTTCAAATTTTCTAATCAGCTTATTCTCACTCAAATAATTCAAATTGCGGTAAACAGTAGCCAAACCCACCTTTTTATTATCTTCTTTTAAGATAGCCATCACCTGTTCGGCTGTTAAATGCTTATTTACGCCTTTGATTGCTTCATATACTTCTTTTCTTTGTCTTGTATTCCTATATATCATTTTAACCTCTTATTGAGAACTATTTCCAATTATAAACCCATTATTTTATTTGTAAATAGTTTTACTAAAAAATTAGCTTCCCCTTACCAAATATTAGCTCAGCCTTACTGTTCATCACATTAAAGGAGCTAATATTTTCATGATAAAACCGGTTAATTTTACCGTTATTTTTTCTTTACGGATATCTTCATAAGTTACCATTTTACACTTATTTAACGTATCTTGAAAATCATCTTCAATATCTTTAATACAATCGACTTTATATAAATATGTGGCACACTCAAAATGATGATATAAGCTGCGATAATCTAAATTGATGGTGCCGACTACCGCCTTAATATCATCACTTACAAAATTCTTGGCATGAGTAAAGCCCGGCGTAAACTCATAGATCTTAACTCCGGAATCCATTAAACTTCTATAATGAGTTTTAGCCAATGCATACGGCGTTTTTTTATCGGGAATACCCGGCAAAATCAACTTCACGTCAACACCCCGCTCAGCCGCAAATTTAATGGCGCTTTCCATTACAGGATCAAGAATAAGATAAGGCGAAATAATATGAACATATTTATTTGCCCTGTTTAGAATATCCATATACACGCTTTCTCCGACTTTTTTATCATCCAAAGGTATATCCCCATAAGGAATTACATAACCCTTGCAATCTGAAAATTTATCGGCAGGAACATTTAAATACTTTTCAAATTCAATATCTTTTTCTTCCGAAACATTCCACATTTGCAAAAACATTAATGTGTAACTTTTGACAGCTTCCCCCTCAACCATAACGGCTGTATCTTTCCAATAACCGAATCTCTTAATGCGATTAATATACTCATCCGCCAAATTTATTCCGCCGTTAAATGCCACCTTACCGTCAATAACCAATATTTTACGATGATCACGATAATTATAATGAGTGGATATAAAAGGAGTCATCGGCGCAAACATCTTACATTTAATTCCTTTTTTATTTAATTTTTCAGGATAAGCATAAGGCAAAGTAGTAAAAGCGCAAGAACCGTCATACATAACTCTGACGTCCACACCCTCTTTAACTTTTCTTTCCAAAATTTCCAAAATAGTATTCCACATTAAACCTTCATCAATTATAAAGTATTCCAAAAAAATGAAATTTTCCGCTTTTTCCAATTGTTCAAGCATATTTTGAAATTTATCTTGTCCGTTAGGGAAATAGGTTACTTTACATTCCGAATAAATGGGAAAATGCCCGCTGCGATTAATATAATTGGCTATCGATTTAACTTCTTCATTTATATATTTAATCTTTTCATTCTTAATTAATCCTCCGGAAATATCCACCAGATGAATAACTTTATGCTTTAATATTCTGTGTCCGAACTCCAGTCTGGTAAACCAAAAAAACAAAGTTCCGAAGACAGGTAATGTAACAATCATAACCATCCATGTAATTTTAGACAAAGAATCCATCTTCATATTAACAATATAAAAAACCATTATAACGGAAAGCAATAAATGACCCCCGATAATGTGAGGTAAAGCGTTACTTAAATAGTTAATCAAACTGTAGATTAAACAAATTTGAATGAAAAAGAATAACAGTATTAATCCAAGACGACTAAAAACTATTTTAAATAATCCGTTTTTACTCTTTTTGATAACCTTTTCTTTTATATTTACGTTATCCATGTTTAACCTCCATTTTAAACATAATATCAAAAAAATAAGGTTTTTTCCTTATTTTTATTAACTTGATTTAAATACCTGATACATATATGAACATTGTAATACCGTTAACATAATCCCCATCGCCAATACGGAAAATATATCCGCAACTTCCGTAACCTTTAAAATAATCAATCCGAACAATAAAACAAATCCGATTTTTATCGACAACATATAACTCTTGTAAGACGCATTACCGATTTTAATTTTTTCCGCCTCATCACAAGACGCATACCAATCTCTATCAAATTTGCCGTCTAACGGATCACCTTTCTTTTCAGGATATATTTTCTTGATTTGCACAATACTATAAATCCAAATAAAAACCCCGATGACAAGATATACAAAAAATAAAATCAGTTCAAAAATATAATTATCGTTTTTAAAATTATTTAATCCGAACAATACAAAATTTAAAGTTATCAGAACGGAAGCCGTACCGTTAACTATAGATAAATTTTTATCAAGCTTTTTAAAAATCAAATCATCATCAGCCGAATTGATTTTACTTTTAACTTTAAACAATAAAAACAGTAAATAACCTATAGGTATAAACAATAGATAATATAATCCTTTACACAGTACTTCAACAACCCTCACAAAAGTATCAATATCAATTTTTTCGACTAATTGAAATATTCCGGTGAATAAACCCAAACAAAACCCGCCGATAAATAATAAAATTAATTTAATTAAACCCGTTTTATTCATTTATTTCATCCTCCAAATAAAACAATTCATCAACCGAAACGCTGAATACCTTAGCGATATTTAAGGCAAGCATGACGGAAGGATAGTAATCCCCTCCCTCAATGGAAGAAATAGTTTGTCTGGAAACTCCGACTTTAAATGCCAAATCCTGTTGATTTAGGTTAAACCTCGCTCTTAGCTCCTTAACCCTATTTCTTAATTTCATAATTAAACAACTCCGTTTAACTTCATAAAATAAAGTATCAAAATAGCCGAATAACCGAATAAGTTGTTAAGCATATGTACTACGATACCGGATGAAATATTTTCATCTTTTTTAAAGATATAACCTAAAATATACCCCAAAGCAATGTATTGAATAATATAGATCATACCTTCAAATTTACCGACTAATAAATTTGGAATAATATGCATAAAACCGAAGATTACACTGCTTACCAATAAAGCTATATTACCGCCATATTTTACATTCAATCTCTTGTATAAAACCTCTCTGAAAACTACTTCTTCTACAATAGGCGCAAAAATAACTATATTAAATCCCATAAATAACGGATTAACCTCAATCATTTCAAGAATTTGATTTTGATTTTCGGCACCACCGCTGACAATTTGGGAAAGCATTGCTCCGATAGCCACATTAATCAACAAGGTTAATCCAAATCTTTTTACACAGGTAGAAACGAATTTGGACTTACTGCAGGCATAACTCCAAGCGTCTTTTAAAACTTTCCTTGCTATAATTAATATATAAATAAAAAACGGAATAATGCATAATGCCATTGCCAGATATTGAATGGCATCTTCACTTAAAT
>JBHAFN010000252.1:0-4670 GCA_041856105.1 Bacillota bacterium | reverse complement strand
GATAATATTGATTTTATTGCGTTAATGGAAGAGGGTAAGGCAAAAATTATTTTTTTTGATAATAGCGACATAGGATTGTTTTGGGAAAATATGCTTTTTATCAAATCAAATAATAAGGCTTTGATTTTGAAAACTTTATCTGAATATGAATATAATTATTTATCTTTATCGACCGATCTTGACTTACAATTTTTAAAGAAAAATCATCGATTATTTTTAACTGTTAATAATTGGGTTTATACAAGTAAGGTTAAATTTGATATGGCCGCTTATGATATTAGAAGATTAAATGAAAGCCATATTGAATATTTGAACAACCATCACTCTTCAAGCAGAGATTATTTGCTTTATTGTTTGAAAAAAGGGATGTACGGCTATTTTATCAATGATAAGATTGTCGCCTTTATCGGGATGCACGAGGAGTTTTCTATGGGATTATTGTATGTGGAAGAGCGTTATAGACGTTTAAATATCGGTTTTTTATTGGAGGCATATTTGATTAATAAATTAATAGATGAAAACAGAGTTGCCTATTGTCAGGTTTCTATCGATAATATCGCTTCGCAAAATTTACAGAAGAAGCTTGGTTTGCATAAATCAAATCGGTTAATTTACTGGTTTGATAGATTGGAGGTAAAATGATCATTAAGTCGTTAACTAACGAGAAAGTAAAAACATGGGTTAAATTACGTCAAAAAAAGTATAGGGATGAATTAAATCTCTTTCTGATTGAAGAAGAGCATTTAATCGAAGAGGCTTTAAAGGCGGGGATTGTTCAGACAATTATCTTATCGGAAAATGTAGACAACATATTTGATTTTGAGGAAACCTTTACGGTCAGTGAAAACGTTATGAAAAAAATTGCCGATAATGTTTCGCCGGTTAAATACATCGCCGTATGTAAAAAGCTTGATGAAAAAACAGGTGATTCCAAAAGAATTCTTGCCTTGGACAGAATTCAGGATCCGGGAAATTTGGGGACATTAATCAGAAGCGCTGTATCTTTCGGGTTCAATCAGATACTTCTATCTTCAGACAGCGTCGATATATATAATGAAAAGGTTATCAGAGCTACGCAGGGAGCTATGTTTCATGTTTGTTTTAAAAGATGTGATTTGATTAGTGAATTGGTTAATTTAAAAGATTTTGATATTTTGGCGTTTTCTTTGGATAATTCCAATTATTTAAGCGATGTAGTTACCAAAGAAAATATATGTATCGTACTTGGAAATGAAGGACGGGGAATAAGTGAAAAAGTATTTAATTGCTGTAATAAAAAAGTTAAAATTGAAATGAAAGATTTTGAATCTTTAAACGTCGCCGTAGCGGGAAGTATCGCCATGTATACATTCAGAAAAATATAAAAAGGAATTAGAGTAATTTAATTCCTTTTTCTTGCATATCTTTTAATACGGAGGCAGGCCATATGGAACATTGTACTTCCCCGATGTGATAACATCTTAATAAAAACTGACATATTCTGCTTTGACCGATCCCTCCTCCGTAAGTTTGCGGCAATTCATCGTTAATCACCATTTGATGAAAAGGGAGTTTTAATTTGTCCGGTTGATTTAATTCCTGCAATTGAGCAAGCATGGTTTCTTTATTTACTCTTATACCCATAGAAGATAATTCAATAACATCATCCAATACGGGATTGTGAAATAAAATATCCCCGTTTAAGCTCCAATCATCATAATCGGCAGCTCTTTTATCATGAATGGTACCGTCGGACAACTTTCCCCCGATATTTAACAGGAAGACGGCTTTATGTGCTTTTACCGCCTCTCTTTCTCTTTCTTTAGGGGTTAAATGCGGATATTTTTGCAGTAATTCTTCGGAAGTAATATAGACAATGGATTCAGGTAAAATCGGGGTTAAATGCGGATACTTTTTGTAAAGTTCAACTTCGCAATCCTTGAAGATTGAATAAATTTTATCTACCTGAGATTTTAAGTAAGAGAGATTTCTTTCGCTTGGATTCATTACTTTTTCAAAATCCCATTGGTCTACATATATTGAATGCACTTCATCAGGCAACTCATCTCTTCTGACCGCATTCATATTCGTATATAAACCTTCACCTTCAATAAAGTTGTATTTATGCAAGGCGACTCTTTTCCATTTGGCTAATGAATGAACGATCTCTATGATACCTACCTCCGGCATGTGCAAGGCATCAAAACTCACCGGTCTTTCGACGTTATTTAAATTATCGTTTACTCCCGTAGATTTAGGCACGAATATAGGAGCGCTTACTCTTGTTAAATTTAATTTATCAGCTAATTCCGTTTCAAAAAATACTTTAATGAATTTAATTGCTTTTTGAATTTCTTTTTGGTCAAATACCTGTTTATACATATTCATCCTCTTTCTTATTAAATAATTAATGTTTTAAGTATAAAGCCGTTTGAAAGGGTAGTCAAATAAAAAGAGGTTTTACCTCTTTTTAAAGCTTTTCGCCATAGTAACATTTTTTTAGAATGTTTTGTAAATCCTCAATCATCGGAATTCTAGGATTTGCCGGTGAGCATTGATCTTCATAAGCTAAATAAGAAATCTTTTCGATGTTTTCCAAGAACGCTTTTTCATCAATACCTTGTTCTTTAAACGACATCTTAACTCCCAATTCTACGGCTAAATCATGACATGCCTGAGCGTAAGATTCTACTCCTTCTTCCGGAGTGGAGGCAGGTAAGCCCAACATTCTGGCAATATCCTGATATTTTGTATCGGCTTTATAGAAATTGTATTTTGGCCATATGCCCGGTTTTTCCGGTTTGGTTCCGTTATATCTGATAACATTAGGCATCAATATCGCATTTGTTCTTCCGTGTACCAAATGGAATTCCGCCCCGATTTTATGAGCAAGAGAGTGATTAACACCTAAGAAAGCATTGGCGAAAGCCATTCCTGCCAAGGTTGCGGCATTATGCATTTTTTCACGAGCTTCAAAATCGTTTTTACCGTTGGTTACGGCTCTAGGTAAATATTCAAATACCATTCTGATTGCCTGAAGAGCGATACCGTCCGTATAATCGCTTGCCAAAGTTGAAACATAAGCTTCCGTAGCATGAGTCAAAACATCCAAGCCGGTATCGGCAGTAATGAATGAAGGCAGATTTACGGTTAAAGCCGGGTCAATAATAGCGACGGTTGGAGTTAATGAATAGTCGGCTAAAGGATATTTCTTACCTTCTGCACGATCGCTTATTACCGCAAACGGAGTTACTTCCGAACCGGTACCTGAAGTGGTAGGGATACATACCAATTTGGATTTTTTACCTAATTCAGGATATCTGAACGCTCTTTTTCTGATATCCATGAACTTTTGTTTTAAATCGTCAAAGTTTACATCCGGTTGTTCATAGAATAACCACATCCCTTTAGCGGCATCCATAGGAGAACCGCCACCGATGGCAATGATCGTATCAGGTCTGAACGCTTCCATTAATGAAACGCCTTTTTTAACTGTTGTAATATCCGGATCCGGTTCTACATCGCAGAATAATTGAACTTGTACTTTGTTTCTTCTTCTGTTTAATTGTTCGGTTATTTTACTTACAAAGCCTAAGTCAACCATAGATCTGTCCGTAACAATAAATACACGTTCCACATCTCTCATGTCATGTAGATATTCAATTGAATCTCTTTCAAAGTATATCTTAGAAGGGATTTTGAACCATTGCATATTATTTCTCCTCTTTCCAATCTTTTTAATGTTTAACAGATTTATTGCGCTTACATTATCGGAAACCGAGTTATGACCATAAGAACCGCAACCTAAAGTTAAAGACGGAATAAATGAGTTATATACATTACCGATTCCTCCGAATGTACTTGGAGAATTCCAAATAATTCTGCATGCTTTAATGCGTTTACCGAATTCTTTAGCCAATCCAGCGTTTTCGGTATGAATGGCCGCACTGTGTCCAACCCCGTTAAACATAACCATTGCGTCAGATTTGTTTAAACCGTCTTCAATACTGTCCGCTTTCAACATGGCTAATACAGGAGATAATTTTTCTTTTGTCAGAGGTTCCTTAATACCTACTTCCTTACATTCGGTAATAATGATGCTTGTTTTAGGATGAACTTCAAATCCGGCTTGTTGAGCAATCCAATATGCGGTTTTACCGACTACGTTAGGATTTAATACCGCTTTGTCAACATCTTTGGAATAAGCTTTTACTCCAAACATATAAAGTTCCAATAATTCTTTTTCTTTTTTATTGGCGAAATGAACGTTATAATCTTTAAATATTTCTTTTACGTCATCATATACTTCTTTATCTACGATTACCGCTTGTTCGGAAGCACAAATCATTCCGTTATCAAACGCTTTGGACAAGGCGATATCATTTACGGCTTGTTTTAAGTTAGCGGTAGTTTCAATATAAGCAGGCACATTTCCCGCGCCAACCCCTAAAGCCGGTTTACCGCATGAATAAGCGGCTTTAACCATGGCATTACCGCCGGTTGCCAATATCGTAGCTACATTTGGATGGTTCATCAATGAAGATGTTGCGTCCATACTTGGAACTTCAATCCATTGAATACAGTTTTCAGGAGCTCCGGCAAGTACAGCCGCCTTATATACCACTTCCGCAGCCGCCTTGGAACATTGTTGGGCACTTGGATGGAATGCAAATATAATCGGATTTCTGGTT
>JBHAFN010000251.1:0-2763 GCA_041856105.1 Bacillota bacterium | reverse complement strand
TCAACACATTTAACAATGTAGCAAAGCAGTTGGATATTACCAAAACAACCATTTCACAAATCCAAAAAAGCCTTGACCGTGTTTGGCAAGAAAATAGAGGGTTATTAAAGTAGGCATAGTAGACAACACATAACTACTATTATTTATCCTCTAGCAGTTCTTATTAACTACTCCTCTTTTATTTAACCGATACAAATTCGTATAATTGGTTTTTGAAATAATTAAAACTTGGTGATCGGTTTTTATCCACATCCATATGAGGACAAATATTTCGAGCCCATTCAGATTTTATTCTGCCAATTTCTTGAAACCCTTTTTCAGAAAGTTTTTTTGATCCTCCCTCATAAACAGCATCAGCGAGTTTTTCCCAAGTTCCGCAAATAGCATCATTTTTGTATTCGTTTAATATATTTTCCTTTACTTGAGGATAAGCATGTTTAATAGCCGGAATATCACCTAATAACCATGCTTCACCTTCCTCTATTGCAATACAAAATTTAGTAATCGGCTTCTGTGAGCATTTATTTAAAAGATCTTCCAATTGTGACTTAAATTTTGACAAATCTTTACTATCAAGATCACAAATAATAAAAAGTACCGCAGGAAAATTTTTAAAAGCATTAGCATACCCCTGAATTAATCTTGGTAATTTATTCAAAAGTGCTGTTGTTTTTGCATCCGGCATTTTTAAATTTTTCGGAATTTGCCCGATTCCTTTATAAGAATGAATCTTAAATGAATGCTGCTCTATATTAATCATCTTAGGGAGCAATATGTTTAAGGCTTCTTCCCCTGATTTATCTTCCACGAGAATTTCAAAATGCATTATGAGATCCCAAATCAATCTAAATAATCACTATACCAAAGCCCGCCTAGAGGAATCCCTTCTTGAACCAGATTCTTAACCAGTTCATCATCACTGGCTCTACGAATATAAGAAAAACCATCATCTTTCTTCTCTAAAATCCATACTTCTTCAGGTTCTAACGCATCGACCAAATAAGGTTGATGAGTAGTAACAAACACTTGCGAACCATCTTTCCGACCGTTGGCATGTTCTCTAAATTCTGTAGCTAAAGATTCCAATAATTTATGATATAAACCGTTTTCAGGCTCCTCAATACATAAAAAAGGAGGAGGATTAGGATCTTCCAATAACAACATATATGCAAATATCTTTAATGTTCCGTCAGACATTTGTTGAGCATAAAACGGATCTTGAAACCCTTTATCGTTAAATTTTAAAAGTAGTCTTCCGTCATTTGTCCTTTCCGTAGAAATCTTATCGATACCCGGGATTTTTTGTGCAATTCTATTGAGAATATGTTGAAATTTCTTTGTATATTCTCTTTCCATGTATTGAACGACATTCCCTAAATTATCACCATGAATATTCAAGTGTTTTTGAGGTCCTGCTAACGGAAGGCTACGTGCCGCATCGGGTGTAAAATAGCTTAAATACCACCCTTCAATAAATTGACGGAAAGCCGAAATCCTCGGGTGTTGTTTCAATGACCCCAATGTTGAAATACCCAATCTTCGTTTATCGCTTAACTCTATAACCTCCATTTCCCTTGATTCTTCGTTATTCACATCCTTTAATGAATCGATGAGATCATGTGCATTAATATTCGAGTCGCTGGTTCCTGCTTGATCACCGGCCCAAACCACACCTTTACCATTATCTAATACAAGAAATGAAAATGGCCACCCATGGCTTTGCCCTTTTCTCCGCTGTCTTAACCGCTCCCTGGCGACGAAGGGCCTTCCTGTATCATCTATATCAAAAGCGACTTCATAAGTAATAGGGCGAGCATTTCCATCTTCTTTATAATAAATCTCAAATTCTATAGGACCCTCTTGCCCTTTTGATAGCAAACGTTGATATCCGCCTCGTCCTCCTTTATCGCAAGCCTCTTCAACACCGAATTTTAAACAATCCGAAAGAAAACCGAAGGCATCGAAAATGGTACTTTTCCCTACTCCGTTTTTACCAATAACTGCGGTGAGTGGAGTTAAAGGTTTCTTATCTTGCTGATTCCATAACCGACCTAAAGTGATGTCCTTTAAAGATCTAAAATTTTTTATGCGGAAACCATCAATTTTAGCCATTTCTAATAACTCCCTATTGTTATGTCAAAATATAATTCATTCTAATACTTACTTTTTTCTTGAACAATAAACATTTTGTACTTTCCTTAACGGTACCGAACGCAACATGTTATAGCAAAAATAAATATTTTATAGCCGATTATTCACAGTAACCAAAACACATTAAAAGAAGTTTAAAATGATTAAATTCTACATTTAATTAAGGCTTGTTGATATTTTATGGTTATAAAACATACTATTTTGTACCTGGCACGCAAAATGCGTACTAGGTTACGCATAGTTGAGTGGCTTTGCCACTCTAATTCTCAGCCCCAGAGGGGCTGAATTATGCGTAACCCGGTACGGCTCTGCCGTGCCGGGATATTAAACAAACAACTCTTGATGATTTTATACCCTCAAAACATCAACACGCCTTAATCCGTCAAATTCGGCTATCGAGTATACAAGCGGTAAGTTCTTGCAAAATTTTTGCAAAATCTTACCGCTTGTTGTTTCAGTTATTTGCTTTGTGCAAACAACCATTCGCGAATCGCATTAATATTATAGGAAATTTTCCACGTACCGATATGAGCTTGACCGGGGCTGGTTGCATTTATACCATTTACTTGATCCGGCAAGGTTTTAGAGCGTACCGCCATATAATGCACATTG
>JBHAFN010000250.1:0-3941 GCA_041856105.1 Bacillota bacterium | reverse complement strand
ATATTCTTTGGCAATATAGCTGTGTTTATTATATTTATCAATAATTTCATCACTGGATTTTCCGAAGATAAAGATGTTTTCATCCCCGACCAGTTCATGGATTTCAACGTTGGCTCCGTCTTCCGTTCCAAGGGTTACGGCACCGTTCAACATGAACTTCATATTTCCCGTTCCGCTTGCTTCTTTGGAAGCTAAGGAAATTTGTTCGGAAATATCGCAGGCGGGAATTAACTTTTCCGCATAAGTTACATTGTAGTTTGTTACCATAACAAGTTTTAAGTGTTTGGAAACTTCGGGATCGTTATTGATTAGTTCCTGTAAACATAACAACAGATGAATAATATTTTTAGCCATGGTATAGGCAGGGGCGGCTTTGGCTCCGAAGATACATGTAATCGGTCTTGTCGGAAGGATGCCCGCCTTAATTTGTAAATATTTATAGATTACATATAAAGCGTTCATTTGTTGGCGTTTATATTCATGTAATCTTTTTATTTGGATTAAATAAATAGAATCGGGATTGATGTCTATGTGTTCATGAGCTTTAATATAATCGGCAAGCTTCACTTTGTTTTCATGTTTGATTTCTTCCAATGCTTCTAAAGCACCCGGATCATTATGAAAATATAGTAATTTTTCCAAATCATGAGCGTTTTTCTTCCAAGTTTCACCAATCATGGAGTCTAACCAATCACTTAGAGCGGGATTGGCGTGCATCAGCCATCTTCTGAAAGTGATTCCGTTGGTTTTGTTGTTAAACTTTTCCGGATAAATTTGATAGAAAGGATTTAATTCGGCATATTTTAAGATATCGGTATGTAAAGCGGCGACTCCGTTAATGGAATGAGCGTAATGCATATCTATCCTTGCCATGTGAACTCGTTTATCTTCATCGATAATGGAAAGTTCTTTGTTTGAATATTTTACATTTACAATGGCATCCAAGGCTTCAATAATCGGCATTAATTGTGGTACCACTTCATTTAAATAAGCATATGGCCATTTTTCCAATGCTTCTTGGAGAATGGTGTGATTTGTATACGCACAAGTGTTAGTAACAATCCTGATTGCTTCTTTCATTTCGATACCCTCTAAGGAAAGCAGTCTGATTAATTCGGGAATAATCATGGTAGGGTGGGTGTCGTTAATTTGGATAGCCACATGTTTATCCAAATTTTTCAGATTGTGTCCTTTTTCTTTTTCTTCTTTGATGATTAATTGAGCGGCGTTGGAAACCATAAAATATTGTTGGTAGATTCTTAATAAATGTCCTTCTTTAGTTGAATCATCAGGGTATAAGAATAGGGTTAAGCCTTTTTTGATGTTTGTTTGATCAAAGTTAATTCCTTTTTTGACGATTTTTTCATCTACGGTTTCAATGTCAAATAAATGCAGTTTATTGATATTGTTTTGGTAGCCTACAACATCAATTTCAAAAAGATTTGATTTCACACTGAAATTTTTAAAGTTAACCGTAAAGCTGACATCGGTTTTGTTTAACCATGACGGTTCGCTTATCCAATCGTTTTTTTCTTCAAATTGTTTGTTTTTAATAAAACATTGTTTAAATAGACCGAGGTGGTAATTTAAACCGATTCCATCGCCATTTAAGCCGAGAGTGGCGATACTGTCTAAAAAACAGGCGGCAAGTCTTCCAAGTCCGCCATTACCCAGAGAAGGTTCGTTTTCCAATTCTTCCATTTTAGTAATGTCTTTACCGTTTTTTTCTAAAATTGTTTTTAATTCTTTATATATTCCCAAGTTGATTAGGTTGTTGGAAAGCAGCTTGCCAATTAAGAATTCCGCAGAAATATAATATAATTTTTTCTCATCGGAATTATTGGTGGGTTTAGCGTTACTAAGCTGTTTGCATAGTGTTAAAGTCGCAAAGTATAATTCCTCATAGTCAGCATCTTGAACATTTTTATTTAGAATTTTTTTTAATTCGTTTTCTAAATTCATCATATGTTAATCACCTCACTCGAAAATATTAGCATGGGAAAACGTTTTCCGCAAGTGGAATGAAAGGACAGTTTTATAGAAAATAAAACCGATAGGGATTATTTATCGGTTTCAATATTTATGACAATTCATTTTTAAGATATAAATACATTTTGGAAATTAGATAGTAATGGTGATTATCCGATTTTGATAATACTTATTTATATTATCCGTATAAAAAGCTATTACGTTATGTAATAGTCAGGAGTTATATGAATTTAGAAAATAACTTTGTCATAGGTGATTTTTAAAATCTCATAACCTAATAACACTTGCGTGCCTGCCTGTTTGTTTAACAATTTTTTCATTTCCAATACCGCCGTTTGGGCAACTGCATAGAAATTTTGTTTACAGGTCAGAATGTTGTTTCCGGCATATCCCAACAATGTAATACCGTCATAGCCGCATACGGGAATATCGTGATTGATGTTTTGTAAGGCGTGGGATGCTCCGATAGCCATTAAATCGCTTGCGCATACAACGGCATCAAACATTCGCCCGTTTTTGACGGTTTCATCATAAGCTTTTTTCTCGGAGAAATCACAAAATTTAATAGTAAGATTAAATTTCATTTCCGTCTGTAATTTTTTGATTCCTTCCAGACGTTGATCCGTTACATAGCCGTTTAATTTACCGGCAAGATATAAAACATCTTTTATTTTTTTGTCTTGAATGATCTTTTTGGCAACCTCATATTGACCGTTAAAGTGGTCTACGGATACCGATGTGGTCTTATTGTTGAAGATGGGTGCATCTACAACTACCGTATAAAATATTTCTCGTTTAATTATTTCATGAATTATTTTATCTTCTTTATTTAACCCGAAAACCAATAATCCCGTAATTCCCTGCGATCTGAAATATTGAATTAATTCATCGCTGTCCAAGCTGGCAACGGTGTGGTTGAATACGGTGATGATATTTAGATTGACTTTGTTCGCTACGGAAAATGAGCCTTGCAAGTATTGCATATTGATCTCATCAATTGCCTGTCTTTGATCGTTTATATAAATGTAAACCGCAACTCGATTGCTGGTTTTACTTGAAAGAGCACTTGCTATTGTGTTAGGAATGTAGTTTAATTCTCTTACGGCTTCAAGTACTTTAAGCCTTGTTTCTTTTGAAACGTTTGTGTAATTATTTAGCACCTTGCTGACGGTACCAATGGTAACACCGGCTTTTTTCGCAACATCGTTGATTGTAGTAACCATATGTACCTCCGTCTAATAATTATACACTAATAACAGTTAGATGAAATAGGAGTTATTATGAAAAATTGGTATAAAGACGTTGTCGGATATCAAATTTATCCTTCCACCTTTAAAGACGGTAATAATGACGGCTTGGGAGATATAAAGGGGATAATTGAAAAGCTGGATTATTTAAAGGATTTGGGAATAGGTTTAATCTGGGTTTGTCCGATATATAAATCACCTAAAGTGGATAACGGTTATGATATAAGTGATTTTTATCAAATTGATGAAGACTACGGAACCCTTGACGATGTCAAGTGTTTAATAGCCGAATGTAAAAAAAGGAAGATTAAAATAATTTTTGATTTGGTGTTAAATCATACCTCCGATCAACACGAATGGTTTAAGGATGCCTGCAATAATAAAAACAGCAAGTATCAGGATTATTATATTTTTAAAGAACCGAAAATTATTAACGGAAAAAAATATCCGCCTAATAATTGGAAAGGCTTTTTTGAAGAAAGCGTTTGGCAATATGTAAAAAAAATAGATAAATATTATATGCATATCTTTTCCAAGAAAATGCCTGATTTAAATTGGGACAATCCTGAATTAAGGAGGGAAATGTATCAGGTTGCCAGGTTTTGGCTTAATCTGGGTGTGGACGGTTTCAGAATGGATGCGATAGCTCATTTGGCTAAAGATTTATCCTTTAAGGACGCTTATCCGAAAAATAAAAAATTGGTT
>JBHAFN010000249.1:0-7286 GCA_041856105.1 Bacillota bacterium | reverse complement strand
GAAATAGATGAATCGCAAAGAATTGTTTATGATAAAAATGACGTACTTGAACTTACTACGAAAGAATTTGATTTGTTAATGTTGTTTGTAAGAAATAAAGGAACCGCTTTTCTTCGTGAACAAATTTTAGAAAAAGTATGGGATACAAATTATTTCGGTTCCGATAGAGTGGTAGATGATACTTTAAGAAGATTAAGAAAAAAGATGCCTAATTTAAGCATTCATACCATTTACGGATTCGGCTATAGGTTGGGTTAATGAAAAGAATTCATTTATGGATTAGAGAACTGTCTTTATCTCAGCAATTACTTACTTTGGTTTTTTTTGTGATTGCGGTTTTTTCCGTTTTCTTTTTTATGTTTCTTTCCAGAAATGTAAATCGATTTGTGGAGAATGAATTATTTAAGGTTTTACACAGCTCGCAAAACAATATTATCAATTATATTGACGATACAAGCGTTGCCAAGGAAAGCAGCGATAACAATATTGTGCATATTTTATTTCATAATGATAATTCTTATATGGTTTTAGGTAATAAAGAGGTCGCCGAAGATATTATTGAAACTATTAAAAAAACAATGGAAACATATGATTCCACAGTTAATAATTTTATTTATACTAAAGCGAATTCCACCATTTTGTATACCATTACCGAAATGGAAAAAGATGGTTGGATAGTATCCATTCTCAGCGATGCCTATCGTACGGAATTTAGAAACGCATTGGTAAACAGTATCATCAATATTAATTTATTTGTTGTGTTTATTTTATTTGTAATTTTAACTTTATGGGTTGGCAGTATTATCCACCCTTTAAATCAAATCAGAAATTATGTCGATAAAATCAGAAATGATGAAAAATCGACTTTAAAGATTGACCGAAAAGATGAAATAGGGGATGTGGCTTATGCTTTGCTTAAAATGGAGGAAGAAATAAGCAAACAAAATCGTATTAAGGAAGAAATGATTCAAAACATTTCTCATGATTTGAAGACACCTATTGCGACGATTAAATCATATACCGAAAGTATCAAGGACGGCATTTATCCGTATGATACTTTAGAAGCAAGTTGTGATGTGATTATTGAACATGCGTCAAGACTGGAAAAGAAAGTTTACAGCTTAATTATTTTAAATAAGATGGGATACTTAAATGACAGTGAACCGGGTGATCATCTATTGATGAAAGATATCATCGAGAAAGTGATTATTTCGATGAAGGTAATTCATCCCGAGATAAAGCTAATCACTAAACTTGATGACGTTAAGTTTCACGGTGAAGAAGAACCGTGGCGAATAGTGGTGGAAAATTTATTGGATAATGCCTTAAGATACGCAAAAAGCTTTGTGGAAATCAGATTGAAAGAGGGAGAGCTTTGCGTAACCAACGACGGTATCAACATCAGCAGAGATCGGTTGGATAATCTTTTTAAGCCTTATGAAAAAGGCAGTGACGGTCAATTCGGTTTGGGTTTATCAATTGTTCAAAGAGTTACGTCTACTTACGGTTATCATGTAAGAGCGGAAAATTTAAAAGACGGTGTAACGTTCAGAATTTATAATAAAGAATATTTGGAAACCGAATCGGAAGAAGTGGAAGAAGTTACCGAAATGAAGAGTAAAAATAAAAGAGAGCAAATTTGAAGCTCTCTTAAACATTTTCGACATTTTTCATTTGTTCATCGAAGTATTGTGCATTGGCTACACGATTTAATACGGAATTTCTAATCATAATCACTACATAAACGATAGATGAAACCACCATTAATATTATTCCAAATATGGTTGAACCATATGACTGCATACCGAATAATATGATTATAAAGATAAATATGCAGAAAAATAAAACCGTCGGAATGCCGAAGTAATGAAAATCAATTAAGAACAAGCGCCATTTATGACCGTTTGTTAAGTTCCAGCTGTCTTTAAAATATTCAATATAGTCCAAATCCGGATTTAATTCAATCAGATAAGGCAGATAACACATTCCGTAGGTTACTACAGTTGTTACGATAAATCCGACAATCGGAATTCTGCTTAAGACAAATATCAATAGCGCATAAATTGTCCCGATAGCCAAGAGTTTAATTGTTTTTGTGCGAAAAGTGTCTATTATACCGATTGTTTCAAAAACATTATTTCTTACAAGACCAAGAATATTAACGGATAATCCCAGAAACAGTACTTTACTGACAACAATGTACATTAAATTTGAAAAAAGTATCCAGGCGTTAAATTGCCTGTTTCGGATTATATCCAATATATCTTCAGGATCCATATATCCGTATTGAATGGCTTCAAAATAATAAATAATGTTGTAAAAATTTTTTGAGTAATCAATTCCGATGGAATTGATAATCCCTCCGATTGCATTAATAATTACTATAACCAGAAAAATTTTCCACCAATTACCTTTAACAGTGGCTTTAACTTTTGAGTAAAATTCTTTATTAAATAACATTCTCTATCCTCCTTATATTTACTTGAACAGCTTGTGAAGTAAATATTAATTTTATTTTATATCATAATGAATTTTATTTCCACATACAAAGTGTATTTTGATTTAAAAGCGAATTTATCCTGTAAATTAATGGAAAAACGAACCGTTAAAGTTCGTTTTCAAACATTTATTTGTAGATAATGATAGTAATGATCAGTGAAATAAAGCTGAGTACGATTAATGCTAAAATCATTGTTCTTTTGTATTATTCGCAATTTCAGCTAAAGCCGCAATGGTTCCTGATATATCCTGTAAATTGCTTGGGATAATTAATTTGGTTGCTTTTCCATCGGCAACTTTTTGTAATGCTTCGAAACCTTTCATAGTTAAATATTCGTGAGTCGGATTGGCGCTGTTGATCATTTCTATACCACGAGCTTGCGCCTGATAGATTATTTCAATTGATTTGGCTTGTCCTTCAGCTTCGGCAATTGTAGCTTCTTTTTTGGCGGTTGCTCGTAAAATCATAGCTTCTTTTTCACCTTCGGCAGTTAAGATTGCGGCACGTTTTTCACCTTCAGCTCTTAAAATAGCCTCTCTTCTTTCACGTTCGGCTCTCATTTGTTTTTCCATCGAATCTTGAATATCACGAGGAGGAATGATGTTTTTAACTTCAACTCTTCCGACTTTTACTCCCCAAGGATCTGTAGCCTCATCCAAGATGGAGCGCATTTGCGTATTAATCACATCTCTGGAAGTTAAGGTTTCATCCAACTCTAAATCCCCGATAATATTTCTTAGGGTTGTGGCGGTTAAATTTTCAATTGCGCTTATCGGTCTTTCTATTCCGTAGGTATATAACTTCGGATCGGTGATGGAGAAATATACGACCGTATCAATCATCATGGTTACGTTATCTTTGGTTATCACCGGTTGAGGCGGGAAGTCATGTACTATTTCTTTTAAAGAAACTCTATTGGCAATGCGATCAATAAACGGAATTTTAAAATGAATTCCGTTTGCCCATGTTGTATGGTATGAGCCGACTCTTTCTACAACCATGGCGAATGATTGAGGAACAACTTTTACGCAGTCCGCAATTATCGCCGCAAGAATTGAAAATACAACTAAGAAAATAAAAATTTGAATAACTTGATAAAATTCCATTGTTAAATGTCCTCCTTTATTTTTTTAACAATTAATTTAGATCCTTCTATAGCTAATACTTCTACTAAACTTCCTTTTTCGATTTGCTTTTCATCGTATGATGCCGCATTCCAAACAATTCCGTCTATTTTCACTTCTCCCCATGAATCTTCCCTGATACCCTTTGTGAGTCTTGCCTGTTTACCGACGAATCTATCCATGTTGGTCGCAATTGTATTACCTCTTTTATTACTGATCAAAAGCGGTCTGAATACAAACAGAGATATTAGAGAAACGCTGAAGAAAATAACGGTTTGATAAAAAAACGAAACATTGGACAGTGCGCTCAATAAGGCAAGTAATGCGCCGACCGCAAACCACATTGAAATTAATGAGGTTACCGTTATAAATTCTAATATAATCGAAGCTATTAAAATAAAAATCCATAAAAAGATATACATAACTTAAACCCCTTTCTTAAGATCGACTATCAACATGCGTTCTTTTTCATCAAAGGCGGCGATGAATTTGTTTCCGTTTATTTCTTTGTCGATTAATGATGATATTTCGCTTATAATGCTTTTACTGCTTATTCTGGCATATCCTTTACCTAAAGATAATTTATGGAGATTTTCCATAGGATATAATTTTAAATCCACCTCTCGTTTAGTAATCGGTTTGATAGCGACTTTTAATTCTTTTTTATCAATACCGATCATACACCATCTTATATCATCAAAATATTCCGCCGCTAAAGAATTAAGAGTTAAGTTGTTAGGGTAAATCGTTACTATCATAACCGTTGTATTTGATTGAACCCATTCAAACATGATCTCCCACCTTTCTAAGAAGATTATATTATTTTAATTATTATTTTTCAATATATTATTTTTCTTATTTTTTTGTTTGTTTGTTTAAGTCGGTCATTTTTAGTACAATGTATAGGAATAAAGGATGTTAGATATGCCGACAGTAAATATTGATTCTCATAAAATTAATTATAAAATTGAAGGAAACGGCAAGCCGGTAGTATTACTGCATGGTTGGGGGCAAAACTTAAAAATGATGGATTTTGTCTTTAATCATTTAAAAAATAACTTTAAAGTATTAAGTTTTGATTTTATCGGTTTCGGAAATAGCGAACAACCTAAAACTTCTTTTTCCGTAGATGATTATGTGGATTGTTTAAAAAAAATGTTGGATTATTTCGAAATGGAAAATCCGATCCTGATTGCTCATTCGTTCGGTTGTCGAGTTGCGATAAAGTATGCGTCTAAATATAAAGTGCATAAAATGGTTCTTACCGGGGCGGCGGGAATAAAACCTTCCAAGAGCTTAACGGATAAGATGAGAATCGCTATTTATAAGACAATTAAAAATACTTTAACCCTTTTTCATTTATTCAAACTGAAAGATAGGATCGCCGAATTATTCGGCTCCGCAGATTATAAAAACACCGACGGGATAATGAGAGAAACTTTTGTAAAAGTGGTGAATGACGATGTAATGGATGTTTTGGGATTGATTACCTGTCCCGTTTTACTTGTATGGGGAGAAAATGATGAGGCGGTTCCCTTAGCTATGGGTAAGTTAATGGAAGAAAAGATGAAGGATGCGGCTTTAGTCGTCTTTGAAAATGACGATCATTTTGCATATTATCATCAATGGTCAAGATTTAATAGGGTGTTGGATGCGATGCTAAAAGGGGACGTGGAATGAATTTATTAATTATGGTTTTGAAAATTATGGCGATTTTATTGATGGAAACGGTCATTATTAAAAACGTAATGCATATGTTTCAACAAAATCGTTATGATTATAAAAGATATACGGCATGGCTGTTTAAAAATTTATTTAATCAATTAAGTTTTAAGTTGTTTTTAATCAATTTCATTTTAGGGTTTGCCCTAACATTTTTTGACAAACAGCCACAAGCGATCGGGTTTATAATTTTGATATTATTCAATTCTTTAATATTATTTGAAAATGAAGGTAAAAAAGAGTACATTAAACCCTTGGTATTCACTTCCAGAGTAAAAAGGATTATTTCCGTATTGCTTATTATAAACATAATTATTTTCGGTTTGATTATTTATTACATAAATTTTCCGTATGTTATCGGGTTAATACCTTTCAGCTTGATCGTTAACTGGTTTTTGGTTTATATAGCGGATATAATTTTGATTCCGGTAGAACTTTCGATTCAAAAACATTATTTAAATGATGCCAAAAGAATATTAAACGATCATACCGATTTGATTAAAATAGGCATTACGGGCAGTTTCGGAAAAACTTCCAGTAAAAATATCATCCAATCAATTATCAGTGAAGAATATCGTTCTTTGATGACTCCGGCTTCGTTTAACACTCCGATGGGAATTACTAAATGTATCAGAGAGCTGTTAAAACCCGTTCATCAGGTTTTTGTGTGTGAAATGGGTGCTGACCATGTAAATGATATTAAAGTGCTTAGTGAGTTTGTAAGACCTCAATTCGGAATTGTTACTTCAATCGGTCCTCAACATTTGGAAACGTTCGGTTCATTGGCGAATATCATTAATGAAAAGATGCGTTTGGTGGAGTTGTTGGATAATAAAGGTTGCGGGATTTTGAATTACGATAATGAACATATAAGGAACTATCCATTAAAAAACAATTGTAAAATTATAACTTACGGTATTGATTGTAGAAAAGTTGATTATAGGGCTTTTGGAATAGAATATTCCATCAAAGGTTCAAAGTTTAAAGTTAAGCATAAAAAAGAAACCTATGAATTTGAAACTAAACTTTTGGGTAAACATAATATTTCCAATATATTGGCGGGAATAGCTTTATCAAGAGAACTGCATGTCGAATGGAAAGATATTGTTAGAGCCGTAAAACAAATATCTTATGTCGAACATCGTTTGGAGGTTAAAAATATTAACGGATATAAGTTTATCGACAATGCTTTTAATTCCAATCCTACAGGGGCAAAGATGTCTTTAGAGGTGTTGAAAATGATGCCGAATAAAAGGTTTATTATTACTCCCGGAATGATTGATTTGGGTAAAATACAGGATGAGGTGAACTTTGAATTCGGTAAACAGATGAAAGACAAAGCTGATGTGGTTATTTTGGTAGGTGAAAAACAAACCGAGTCGATTAAAAGGGGATTGTTAGCCAATAAGTTTGCCAAAAAAGACATATATATCTGTAAAACGGTTAAAGAAGCCTTCGGATTGGTTTACACTTTAGCAAGTAAAGAGGATACCATATTATTGGAGAATGATTTGCCTGATGCGTTTAACAATTAAAAAACAACCGTTTTTATGATTGCGGTTGTTTTTTTTCGGCATCGGATTGGGCAATTATTTCCTTTTCCGTAACTACCAGATTTTTCTTTTTTAACGCTTTATTGACTAATTGACTTCCGGTTGTATACACTATGGCGGTTACCGGTACAGCCAGCAACATCCCCAATACTCCATATAATCCTCCGAATACGATGATGGATAAAAGCGTCCAAATTCCCGGTAAACCGACCGATTCTCCGACTACTTTAGGATAGATGACGGTATTTTCAAATTGTTGAATTATTTGATAGATTATCACAAACCATAAAGCTTTAATCGGAGATACGGACAACACCAGTAAAAAGCCGATAACCATTGCCAAGGTTGCGCCTAAAACGGGGACAAGCGCCATCACCGCAACTATTG
>JBHAFN010000248.1:0-6230 GCA_041856105.1 Bacillota bacterium | reverse complement strand
GTAAGCGAAGGTGTTAAAGGTGCTCATGCGATTTATACGGATATTTGGGTATCTATGGGTGAACCTGATTCAGTTTGGGAAGAAAGAATTAAACTTCTTCATCCTTATAAAGTTACTCAAAAAGTTATTGAACAATGTGATAAAGATGTTATCTTCTTACATTGCTTACCGGCTTTCCATGATTTACACACTACCGTAGGTAAAGAAATTCATGAAAAATTCGGTAATCAATACGATTTGGACGGTATGGAAGTTAATGATGAAGTGTTCTTAGGTAAACATGCAAGACAATTTGATCAAGCGGAAAACCGTATGCACACCATTAAAGCAATTATGTATTCAACTCTAAAATAGAAAGAAGAAAAGAATGAGCAAAAAAAGATTAGTAATCGCTCTTGGGGGTAATGCTTTAGGCAATACCCCTGAAGAGCAGTTGGAACTTGTAAAAGAAACTGCTAAAACAATTGTTGATTTGGCGGAAGATTATGATGTGATTATCGGACATGGTAACGGTCCGCAAGTGGGTATGATTAATAATGCGATGGAATTCTCATCTACCAACGGCGGTAAAACTCCATATATGCCTTTTCCTGAATGTGGAGCCATGTCGCAAGGATATATCGGCTATCATTTGACTCAATCCATTCAAAAAGAACTTGCCAAACGTAAAATGGAAAAAGAAGTGGCATGTATCGTTACCCAAGTTGTAGTTGATCCTAAAGATCCTGCATTTGAAAAACCTACCAAACCGATCGGTTCTTTCTTAAGCAAAGAAGATGCCGATAAGATTGCGAAGGAAAAAGGGTTTGTGTTTGTGGAAGATGCCGGAAGAGGTTATAGAAGAGTGGTACCTAGTCCGATTCCGACAAGAATTGTTGAGTTGAACGTTGTTGAGCAATTGGTTAAGCTTGGCGATATCGTGATTACTGTCGGCGGAGGCGGAATTCCGGTTGTTGAAACTGCGGACGGTTTAGAAGGGGTTGCGGCGGTTATCGATAAGGACAGATCCAGCGCAAAACTGGCTTTAGATGCTAAAGCGGATATGTTGGTTATCTTAACTGCGGTTGATCAGGTTGCGATTAACTATAATAAACCTAATCAAAAATCTTTATCTGAAATGACGATCAGCGAAGCTGAACAATATATTAAAGAAGGGCATTTTGCGCCGGGTTCCATGCTTCCTAAGGTTGAAGCTTGTTTGGATTTTGTCAGAAAAACTGAAAACGGTGTTGCCTTAATTACATCATTACAAAGAGCAAAAGCGGCATTAAATGGTGAAACAGGAACCATTGTAAAAAAATAACCTGTAAATAAGGAGGAAGAATATGTCTAATCAAAAGACAAAAAAGAAATCATCATTATCTGCTTTCTCGATCCTTATGATTGTCATGGCTGTTATATGTATCGTTTCCGTTATTTTAAACGGTCAGCCAATTGATCCGGCAATCGGAGGAGAAGTTGAAGCAGTAGTCGGTGCAAAATTATCTGATTTTGTAATGGCTATTCCAAACGGTTTTAAAGACGCATCAGATTTAATTATTTTCATCTTAGCTATCGGTGGCTTCATCGGCGTTGTCATGAAGACTGGAGCTTTGGAAGCCGGGGTTTATCACTTGGTTAAAAAGATGAAAGGTAATGAAGAATGGTTAATCGTTATCTTAATGCTGTTGTTTAGTGCCGGCGGTACTACATACGGTATGGCGGAAGAAACAATCGGTTTCTATACTTTAATTACTACTGCAATGGTTGCGGCGGGATTTGATTCTATCGTTGCCGTTGGTACAATCTTATTAGGGGCAGGTACCGGGGTTTTAGGTTCTACAATTAACCCGTTTGCGACCGGTGCGGCTATGGCGGCATTAAGCAGTGTCGGTATTGACCCTGATCCTACATTAATTATGGTTTTAGGAGCAATCTTATGGTTATCAAGTACAGCTTTAGCGATTGTATTCGTACTTAGCTATGCCAGAAAAGTTAAGAAAGATAAAGGTTCTACAATTTTATCTCTTCAAGAACAGGAAGTTATGCGTGAACATTTTGCCAAGGATGACGGCGAAAAATTGGAATTTACTTCCAAACATAAACTTGTTCTGATTATATTTGCGTTTACCTTCGTATTAATGATTTTCTCATTAATTTACTATCAAGATATTATCTTTGCGGGTAATGAAGAAGCGTTCCTTGCCGCATTCGGATGGTCAGACATTCTTACCGGTACTCCGCTTGGTTGGTGGTACTTCATGGATCTTGCCGCATTGTTTATAATCGGTTCCATAGTAGTGGCTATTGTTGCCGGTATGAGTGAAAAAGAGTTTATCGATAACTTCATGGCGGGAGCTAGTGATTTATTATCAGTTGCATTAATCATCGCTACAGCTCGTGGAATTACGGTTGTCATGGCCGCAACTCACATGGACTTGTATATCCTTGACGTAAGTTCCAAGTTATTACAAGGTGTATCCGGATTTGTTTTTGCACCGTTGTCATATGTGGTTTACTTGGTATTAAGTTTCTTGGTTCCTTCAACTTCCGGACTTGCCGGATTGTCAATTCCGGTTATGGGAAGCTTAGCTAACGCATTAAGCTTTAACCCTAGCGTTATGATTATGATCTTTAGTGCCGGTTCAGGATTAATCAACCTGTTTACTCCTACTTCCGGAGTGGTTATGGGTGGTATAGGAGCTGCCAGAGTTGAATATTCCACTTACTTAAAATGGGTAACCAAGTTATTATTTATCATCGCAGTTGCCAACATCGTTATCTTATCGGTTGCGATGATGATCTCTTAATATTTACAAAATTTAAGGTGGAAGTGCTATGCACTTCCACTTTTTTTTGTTAGAATAATTTTTATAGAAATTACTTTGATGATAAATTCCAAATAACAAAGAGGCTATAATGATTATTAGTGAAATCCAAACCAAGTTTTCTTCAGAAGTTAATCCTGCTCAAATATGCAGTTTTGATGTGGAGTTTGTAGATAATTCCACCATTACTTTAATTCACAGCTCGGCAAGATTTTTATTATTTAAAAAAGGTAAGGGTAAAATGACTATCAACGGAATTGAGTATAAGATAGTTGAGAACTGCATGATAGCCATTATTCCGTGGGATGTAACTAAAATTACGGAAGTAGAGGAGCCTTTTGAATTTTATAAAATTATTTATAATTGTAATTTTATTAACGGTTATCTTAGAACCATATATAATCCTACCAGCAGTAATATCAGTTTTTTTAATGATATCAGTAATCATCCGATTACTTTATTAAATGAAAAAGAATTTAAATTGATGTTTAACTGTTTTATGGATCTTAGAGAAGAGTGCGGTTATGAGCCGGTTGAAGTTACTCATGAAGCAAAGTTTTTATCCAATACATATATTATTTCCATCTTAATCAGAATTTTGGTAAATTTTTTAAGAGCCACCAAACAAGATTATGTGGGTATTTCCGAAAATAAAGAGCTGACCGATATCAGCGATATTTTCAGATATATTTATTCTCATCTTCAAGAAAAGATAACTTTGGAAAGACTTTCTAAATTATTTTTTATGAGTGAATCTACAATTTATAAACATTTGCAATTAAATGTCGGATTTACCTTTAATGAACTTTTAAATGAAATGAGAATATCCAAATCCTTGGATTTATTGATGTATTCCGATTTAAGCCTGCAGGAAATATCGGAAACCGTAGGTTATACGGATGCGTCTCATTTTATCCGTTCTTTTGTTCACAAACACGGTGTTACTCCTAAAGAATATCGTAAAGCTTATCAAAATACGGATGAAGTTATCAAGAAAAAAGAAGAAAGCATGACTTTTAAGATTTTGGATTACATCAGTGCAAATTTTTTAAATGATAAAGTGAATGCCATCAGCACCGCCAAACATTTTGGAATAAGTGTTACGGAACTGAACTATATAATAATGTTTCAAATGGAAAAAACCTTTGATGAATATGTGGATTGGTTGAGAATATCCAAAGCGTCAGAATTATTGATTACCAGCGATAAAGCTATAGTAGATATAGCCATAGAAGTGGGTTTTAATTCGGTTAAAACCTTTCAAAGGGCTTTTGTAAAATTAAGGCAGATTAACCCCGGTAAGTTCAGAAAGACGGTTGCCTTACAGGAAGCGGACGGTTCGGTGTTTGTTCCATATAATCTGAAATAATGCTGACAGTCTTTTTTTGAAAAATAAAACCATAATGATTTATACGGGTATCTTTTAACAGGTTTGTTTTGTATAATTTGTGTATAGGATATGGAGGAAAAATATGAAACATAAAACATTAAAACCTTTCCCGGATAATTTTTTATGGGGAGCAAGTACTTCGGCTTATCAAGTAGAAGGCGCAAGTCTTTTATATGGTAAAGGACCATCTTGTCAAGATGTAAAGGAAATACCTGAGGGTACATCCGACTTAAAAGTTTGTGCGGATCATTATCATCATTTTAAAGAAGATATTGCCTTAATGGCGGAAATGGGTTTTAAATCATATCGATTCAGCATTGCCTGGACCAGAGTATTGCCTAAAGGAATCGGGGAAGTTAATCCCGAAGGAATTAAGTTTTATAATGATTTAATCAACGAATGTTTAAAATATCATATTGAACCGATTGTAACTATGTTTCATTTTGATATGCCTGCCTATTTGGATGAAATAGGCTCATGGTCAAATCGTGATAGTGTGGATTGGTTTGAAAACTATGCGCGGGTTTTATTTGAAAATTTTGGGGATAGGGTAAAATATTGGTTAACTATCAATGAACAAAATATGCTTACTTTAGTAGGACCGCTTATCGGCACATTGAAGGTTCCCGATAATTGTGAAAATCTTATAAAAGAAATTTATCAACAAAATCATCATCAATTGGTAGCTCAGGCAAAAGCGATGATTTTATGTCATAAGATGTTACCGGATGCCAAGATCGGACCTGCTCCCAATATAGCTTTAGTATATCCGGCAAGCTGTAAGCCGATGGATGTGATTGCCGAACAGAACTTTAACGCCATCAGAAATTGGATTTATTTGGATGTGGCCGTATTTGGAAGATATAATCCTACGGCTTGGGCATATTTGGAAGAAAAAGGAGCTACTCCCGTGTTTGCGGATAATGATGAGGAAATTCTCAAAGCGGCAAAACCTGATTTTATCGGCTTTAATTACTACACCACCGCAACCGTGGAATATGCTTATGAAATTGAAAATAAAGGTTCCGATCAACAAACGTTCTTAGGAGAACCGGGGGTATTTAAGGGCTTTAAAAATCCGCATTTAATGAAAACGGAATTCGGATGGGAAATTGATCCGATAGGCTTTAGAAGTACCATGAGAGTTCTTTATGATCGTTATCATTTACCGCTGTTGGTTACTGAAAACGGTTTAGGGGCATATGATACTTTAGTTGACGGAAAGGTTCACGATACTTATCGTATTGCCTATTTAAGAGAACATATAAAACAAATTAAAGAAGCGATCAGCGACGGTGTGGATATGTTGGGATATAACCCTTGGTCGGCAATCGATTTGATTTCTACCCATGAAGGGATGAAAAAGCGTTATGGATTTATTTATGTTGATCGTGATGAGTTTGATTTGAAAACATTAGCCAGATACCGTAAAGACAGCTTTTATTGGTATAAAAAAGTTATTGAAACAAACGGAGAGGATTTGGAAGATTAAACAGCTGAAATGGTTTGAAAAAACCATTTTTTATCTTATAGGAAAGTTCATTAAGTTGGTAAAAACAAAAAAAGGCATGTTAAAAAGGCAAGATTTCTAACAAGCAATAAAAGTTAATTAATTTTAGAGAAATAATATTTTTTAGAGAAAAGAGTTTCCTCATTACATCTGGGACAAACAATATGAGGCTCTTCATTAGGATCATCAAGCTTAAGCATGTAGGCAACTTCATCATAACACCAGCTAGGCATATCTTCTTCATAACCACAATTTAAACACTTCATACTGACATAAGAGTTGTCAAAATCATCAATCTCATCAAAATCAATCATAAATTGGTCCATTTTTTTCACCTCCAATAGAACCGGGAATCCAGTTGTCTACATATATCATATATTTACCGCAATCACAAAGAAGTGGGTCAACATTAAAAGTTTCAATTAAATCTCTTCTATAAGAAAGTAAGGAAGGGATTCTTTTATTAGACTTAGAAATCAATAGTTTAACTTTATATTTATAGCCATGCATACAAGTGGCGTAT
>JBHAFN010000247.1:0-2622 GCA_041856105.1 Bacillota bacterium | reverse complement strand
CTTCTTCACTATCCATTGTATATGCGGTTAAATCATCATTAATAATTTTTGCACCTGTTAAGTTGGAGATAAATGCACGAGTACCTTGATCTCCTCCTTGACCGCCGGCATAAATTTCTACTCCTTTATAACCTTTGGCAGCCATTTCCTTAGATAAAGCTATAAATTCTTCAGTTGTCCAAGTTCTTTCTCCTTCAAGATTTACTTTGTCCAACAATCCGGCTTCTTCAAGCGCCGTTAAATTTACAGCCATAACAAACGGAGCGGCACTTGTCGGATACATCCAATAAGTTTCTCCGTCCGAACAAGCTTTTAATAAATTTTCAGTAACGATATCCGTAGTTAATCCTGTTTCTTCAAACATATCGTTTAATGGTACCAAGTATCCGCTTGTTCCATAATCGATAATTCTTCCCGGAGCATCGAACAATACGTCAGGAGCTGTTCCCCCTTGAATGGCGGTTACGATTTTTTCAGGACCGTTTTGGAAGTCAATCATTTCAAAATTAACTTTGATGTTCGGATATTTTTCGTTGAAAGCGGCGATTAAGCTTTCTTCATACTTACCGGATACTCCGTCAACTTGTTTGAAGGTCGGGAATGCCCACCAAGTGATTTCCGCTTCTAATTGAGTTAAATCTGTAGTTTCAGCAGTTTCTGTTGTTTCAGTAGTAGTTGATGTGCCGGTTGAAGAACAAGCAACTAGATTTAGTGAAACAAGCATAGTCAGTAAAGATACTAATAGTTTTTTCATTTTTTCCTCCCTAGTATTTACTTTTGAATGTTTACTCCAATTATTCAAATTAAATTGGTGCATTTCTTGCAAACATAATATAACATACCCTTTTTGATTTGTAAACGCTTTCCACTATTATTTTTTTAAACTTATTTTGTTTACAAATATGACCCGTAGTGATATATTATCATTGAAAAATACACTCCATAATTTTTTTATATTTTGGAGAAATAATCCAAAGGAGAGTAAAATGGATAAAAAACAAGTAATGGAAAAAATTAAAAAAGGGCTGATTATTTCCTGTCAGGCTTTGGAAGGCGAAGTTTTTTACAGTGAAAAAGGCGGTCTTATGCCTCTGTTTGCGATTGCGGCGGTTAAAGCGGGTGCGGTAGGTATTCGGGCCAACAGCGTTCGTGATGTTCTTGAAATCAAAAAAGTTACCGACTTGCCGATGATTGGTATAATTAAAAAGACGGATCCTTCATATGAGGCTTATATTACTCCAAGCATGAGTGAAATTGACGATTTAGTTAAAACCAATGTGGAAATCATCGCTTTTGACGGCACAAAAAATACTCGGGCAAATAATTTGACCGCTTCTCAATTTATTAAAGAGATTAAAGAAAAATATCCCCATCAACTGTTAATGGCCGATATTTCCGATTATGAAGAAGCCAAAGAATGTATTGAAGCGGGGGTAGATTTTGTAGGTACCACCCTTAGCGGTTATGTAAAAGGAAACAAAAAAATAGACGGTCCCGATTTTGAACTGGTGGAAAAAATCGTTAAAAACTTTGATACGCCGGTTATTGCCGAAGGAAGAATACACGCTCCTGAAGAAGCTTTAAAAATGCTTGAAATCGGAGCTTATTGCGTAGTAGTCGGCGGGGCTATTACCAGACCGTATGAAATCGCCGCAAGATTTGTAAATAAAGTTAGAATGTTAGGAGAATAAAATGAGTAAATTCAAGCACACAGATATAAAAGGAGTTATTCCGGCACTGGTTACTCCGTTTGACAAAGATGAAAACTTCGATGAGAACAGAATGCGTAATCTGATCAACTTCTTAATCGCTCAGAAAGTAAACGGTTTTTATCTTACCGGCTCCACGGGAGAAGGTTTCTTAATGAGCGTCGAAGAAAGAAAAAGAGTTGTCGAAGTGGTTATTGATGAAGTTAAAGGCAGAGTGCCCGTTATCGTTCATATCGGCGCAATCGGAACTAAAATCTCCATCGATCTGGCTAAACATGCCGAAAAAGCCGGAGCTGATGCCATAAGCTCGGTTCCTCCTTTCTATTGGCGATTTAGCGAAAATCATATTTTCAATTATTATAAGGATATTACCGACGCATGTAACCTGCCGATGATTATTTATAATGTACCTTTAACCGGTTTAATGGGCTTCGATTTTATTAAAAGATTATCCACGATAGAAAATGTTAAAGGAATTAAATATACCGCTTATACTCATCAGGATATTTACAAATGCAAGGAGTTGAAAGACGACTTTATGGTTTATTCCGGTGCCGATGAAATGGCGGTATCCGGAATAATTAATGAGGCTGACGGCATTATCGGTTCTTTCTACACAATGTTGCCTGATTTATATGTAAAATTATTTAATTGTGTAAAAGAAGGAAATCTGAAAGATGCGCAAAGACTGCAAAAAATCGGGGTTGCCTTAATTGAAGCTTCTTTAAAGAGCGAATATTATGCGGTTATTAAAGAAAGCACATCATGGATGGGTGTTGATTCCGGTTATGTCAGAAGACCGTTTTTCAACTTGAGTGAAGAAGAGATCAATCGGATTAAAGCCGATTTTAAAGCTATTAAAGAAAAATATCAGGCAGATGATATTTTAGTATTAAAGAATTTATGATTTTAG
>JBHAFN010000246.1:0-5243 GCA_041856105.1 Bacillota bacterium | reverse complement strand
TTACAATATAATTTATTACAACTACCTGCAATAAGTTAATAATAAAAAAGGAAAATTGAACCATAACCACATTAAAACCTTTAATTATAAGAATAATTTTAATAACAGATGTAAGAATACTTACCATTGTACCGAGCGATAATAATATATAGTTTTTTCCTTCCGCTTCAAGAAGAATACGATATTTACCTTGAAAAAAATAATTGATAACTCCTCCAAGACCGCTAAAAATAATAATCAAAAAAACAGTGAAATTATCTACGGATGTTTTAAAGATAAGCGGATATGAAATTGAAAAAATTATTACGGCAAGCAAATATAAAAATCCGGTTTTTTTATAATAAATACTTGTGGCACTTAAAATGGAATTTATTTTATTTTTATCGTTATTGGCAAGCGGCTTATATAATGCCTGCAATGTTGCAGTTCCCACCCCTGCCTCAAGTAAATTAATATAAACATATATTTGCGTAATGGAAGTAACTAAACCGTTTATTTCCGATCCGAAACCGGTAATAAAAAATCTAGGTAAGATCAACCCGAGTAATATTGTAATAATTTGCCCTAAAACTCCGACTATTAAGTTATAAAAAATTTTTTTACTTTTCATAATCTTCATTATACATGATATATAAATTTTTATTTGATAAAATTAGTTTACGAGAAATAAAAAAGTAAATTCCGGTTTTTGAAAAAAGTGGAAATAAATCTTATAATTTAGCTGTTTTTCTGAAAAACGGAATTAAGTATTCAATTCAACGCTTTTAAAAAAGAATATAAATAACCTAAAAATACTTATCTAAAGTATGCGCAATCCCGTCATCATTATTAGACAAAGTAATTTCATCGGCAATCGCTTTTAAATCATCGACGGCATTAGCCATCGCCACTCCCCGTCCCGCATACTCAATCATTGAAATATCATTATGTCCATCTCCAAAAGCAAGCAGTTCCTCTTTAATATACCCCATTTTACCAAGAACAAAATCTAATGCCTTTGCTTTATCGATACCTTTTGCCGTAAATTCAAAATAGAAAGGCCCCGTAAACATACAGTTGAGCTTATCTTCAAACGGTTTTTTCATTGCCAAATAATGTTCCTTTAAATATTCAGGATCTCCGGTGGTAAGGATTTTATTCAGCTCATAATTTACAAATTCAGCTAAATCATCAACCTCACAAAGCTTATATTTCCCTCCCCTTGATTCATATTCATAAACATTAAAGGCTTTATTATTAAAATTAACAAAACAATCATATACATTTTCTACATACATATAATCATCTTTATCAATCATTGCTCTGACTCTAGGAAAGTTACGCAAATGTTTTAAAACTTCCTTAGCTTCATTAACCGTTAAAGGCTCATTAAACAACACTTCCTGATTTTCAGTATCAACCACCTTGGAACCGTTATAAGAAACAAGCAATCCATGATGTTTATCCATTTTTAAGCTTTTGGCGATATCCATTAAACCGCTGGTAGGTCTGCCGGACGCAAGAATTAACCTAACCCCCATATTTTGAACGGCAATTAATTTTTCTTTAGTCTTAGGACAGATTTTTTTATCCCGATTAAATAACGTCCCGTCAACATCCATAACTATAACTTTATATTGCATACTTTTTCTCCTGACTGTTTTTTACTTTGAACCGTTTAAATTTTATATTAAATTAAAATGTTTAAAAGCATTATATAAACCGTCTTCATAAACACTATCCGTTATATAATCAGCTACCGCCTTAACCTCTTCACCACCACTGCCCATAGCTACACCGATCGCACAATATTCAAGCATGCCGACATCAATCTTGGCATCCCCAAAAGCAATCGTATCCTCCACCTTGGCATCTAAATGTTTTAACAAAACCGCAATCGCAGATGCTTTATCGATTTCTTTTAACCCCAAATCGCCAAACAAAGCTTTTTCACCCGAGCCGCCCCAAGTATTTGCCTTAAGATTTTTAAATTTTTCTTTAGAATCCAAATGATCCTGATAAGAATTTAAAATAAAAGATATCTTATTTACGTCATCTCGATATAAATTATCATTAAAAATCATTTCGGGAAAAACATCAACAACGCTAAGCGATTCGGCATTCTCTTTCCCTTTTCTAAAACTATATTCCCTAATTACCGGCTGTCCTCTTTCCTTAAAACCATCACTGCCGTATAATCCGCCGTTACACTCCAAATAAAACTCCAACTTTCTATCCTTTAACCAATTAACTATTTCCGTACATTCTTCTAAAGATAAAGTTTTATGCATTAAAACTTCATTATTATTTTCAACATAACTCCCGTTACCGCCAATCATTCCGTCTAAACCGATATCCCATATATACTCATAAACCTCCGCTCGGCTTCTACCTGTACAAATATAAACTTTATGATTATTTTTACGGGCTTGCTTAATTGCCAAAACGGCACTTTCAGGCAATTCGTTTTCATAGTTTAATAAGGTGCCGTCCACATCCACAAAAATTATTTTTCCCATAAAATCCTCCCTGACTTAAGCATAATTAACATCTTCAAACAATTCAACAATTTACCAAATTAAAATTATTTTTATCAATATTTTCCGTAAATAATAAAAAAAGATGAAAAATTTCTTTCAAATTCATCTTTTAAGTTTGCTTAATAAGCATTTATATTCTTCTTTACTTAACTCTATCCCCGATACTTCTACAACTTTGGAAGCTAAAAGATTGGCAAAATCTAGAGCCTTATTTAAAGACTTCCCGTAAGCTAAACCGGCCATTACCGCCCCTACATGACCGTCTCCTGCCCCGATCGTATCTTTAACCTTGGCTTGATAACCGTCAACTCTATTAAAGGTGCCGTCATAATATAACGAACCGTCCTCACCTAAAGTAACTATAACCGTATTATTTGTTTTCTCAAATAATTTAATAATTGCCTTCTTTAAATCATTACATTGCATTAATTCTTTGACTTCCAAATCATTTAAATGAACAATCGGTTTATGGCGATATATTTTTTCCATTAAACTTTCCTTAATTTTATTACCTCTGGGACCCGGCGCAAAGATAATCTGCCCCTTAAATCTACTTAACGATTCAACCAGCTTTTCCCCATCGACATCTTCAACTTCCAAGCCGCATATATAAATATATTTATATGCATCAAGATTATAAATATCCAGCCACTCGGGATTAAAAGTATATTCGGTTTTATGATAAGACATAAATGTCCGCTCACCGTTTTTTTCCACAATGCAATAACAACATCCGTTTTCATTTTCACTGATAATATGAGAAACTATCCCTTTTTCTTTCAGTTTCTTAGAAACGAAATCCCCATAAATACCCTTCCCTACCGGAGAAATAAATGTATACGGAACATTCAGATTATGCAAAACGGATACCACGTTAAAAGCACATCCTCCCACATTTACAATTTGATCATTTAAATGAATATCTTGTTGACTCTTGGGTAATTCATCAATATAAATCATAATATCACAAACAGTTGAACCTATTACCAAACAATTTTCCATATCATCCCTCAATATAAAACAATTATATAAAAAACTTCCAGAATAACAATATTCATTTACTTTGTATTTTATCAAGACATATCATCATTTGCCCCAATAAAATAAATTCCATCATTTCACTGTCTCTGACATAAATAAAATCCGGCAAATATTCCATAGGAATTATTTTAGCCACGTTATCTTTTATTTCATTAACATCGGGAGTAAGCTCGCTTCTGACCAATACCACTTCAGGATCAACGATGGATATTCCGGCTCTTATGGAAATGGTAACCGTTTCCAATATCTCTTCAGGATCCACACATTTTCTTTGAACGCCTTCTATGCTGTCTTCATCCAATAATAAATATTTCACTTCTCCTGCCACGTTATGCTTACCTTCAATAAGTTTACCGTTTACAAGTATTCCCTGTCCTCCCCATTTCCATCCTCTAGGTTGCGACATAAAAACAATATTTTGATATTTTGTCTGTTGAGAATAATACCCCAATACTGCCGCATTGACATTATTGGAAATAATTATCGGAACTTTATATTTATTCTCTAAAATCTTTTTTAAATTAATATCCGGATTTATATATCCCGGCAAATCCAAAAACCCGTCATTCACTATGCCGGATACGGATATTCCTACCGCATCATACTTTTCACATCTGATCGTTACCGTATCTAAAATATCTTTAAGGTCGTTAATTAAATCGAATTTAAACTTTACCACTTTACCTTCATAAAGCATTTCTCCGTTTTCATATATCCTATAAGCAATCTTTACTTTTTCGCTTGTAGGCATTAAAGCAATGGTCAATATTTTTAAATTATTTTTAATCTTTTCAACTTTATTGATTTTTAAACTGTCTACAATATTGTTTCTTTCTTCATGACGAATAATTTCTATCAGCGACATGGTATCATAATTCGCAAATACTTTGGCAGGAATATTAATAACCGTCTTATTATAAAATATTTCTTTCATTTTTTTAAACTGATAACCGATTTGAGGCGCAATCATGATAATCGGATAATCAAATCCTATTTCATATACATTACTTAGCGATGTAGCTTTAAATTCATAATCCAACCCTAAAAATACAGCCGTTTCATTTAGTTTTCCGGCAAAATAGTTTGTGGTAATTCCGCTGGTACAACATAGAAGCACTTGAATTTTTTGTTTGTTTTTTAAATCAATCAAACTTTCCGTCATTTCGTTAAAAAGTTGTTTGGCATGTTCTATATCATTAAGTTCAAAATGCAAAAAGAAAATATCCTCTTTATCTTTAAAGTTGGTTATCTTCATTTCAATAATAACCATTTCCAAAGGATAAAAATTAATTTCTCCTCTTGCATACTCGGTAAACATTTTAATATTATTATCGGTTTCAATTATTGTTACATCTGAAAATTCATGTGAAAAAATCCAATTCTTATATTCTTTTAATAAATCCGTATTTCGAACAGACATAAAAGCCTCCCTCAACTTTGTTACTTATATTTTATCAATAATATGAACGATTAGGTTTGGATAATTTTTTCAAAATTTTCAAATACTCATAAAACCCGTTTAAACCGGTCCTCAATTAAAAAGCATGATTTTTTAACCATGCTTTTTATAACTATTTGGTATATTCGGCAATCAACTTCATAGAAGGTTCCACAATCGGAATATTCGCTACAATTGACGAATTATCTACCGTAAACGCATATTTATTTTCAAAATTGACAATA
>JBHAFN010000245.1:0-5795 GCA_041856105.1 Bacillota bacterium | reverse complement strand
ATAGATACCTTAATTTTCGTTATCTATTTGAAAAACATTTAACAGTAAGATAAATGCGATTAAATCAATACCGGACTTTCGATTTAATCGCATAATTAACAAAATATTGTCAGATACTTTATATGTATATTCACAAAAACATGAAAAACAGACAATTTATTTGTGATATTACAAAGATTTCCCAAACAAATTATCTGTTTTCATTATCATTTGATACATGATTATTTTCGAATCGGTTATTGACAAAACAAATAAAATTATCCAATAGATTGAACTAATTTTCTTCTTAATTTTTGATAGATGGAGTAATCCTTTTTATATGACTGTTCTTTTACTTTAAAATTTTCTTGCACTACCTCATGCATATCTTTAAAGTTAAATACTTGTTTATATAAATCATTATCTTGTGCAAGTAAATTCATTTCTTCATTAAATCGAATAAATTGATAATAACGTAAGCTCAATCTGGGATACCCGTCATTCCCCGGATAAATTATATATGAATCTCCTGATCGAAAATCTAAAAAACGCCCGTCTTCATTAGGATTTTTCGTAAACCCGACATACGCCCATCTCAACAATTTATTAGTGTTAAAATATTTACTTAAATATGCTAAATAACGTATATCAATCAAATCACTGCTTATAAAACTATTCGGTTCATCAGGTCCGCAACAAATGTACCAACCGTCAAATCCCCCACGATATTGATATGCCGTAAAAAAACTAGTAAACAAAAAATCAATATCATCCCTGCACATTTCCAATATCTCTTTTTTATCCACTGCACACTGAATATGATAACGAGGATATTTCTTTTTAAATTCTTTAATTTGTTTACAAAATTGTTTTGCGTTTTCCGGTTCATCAATACTTATAATAACATCGTCTATACAATTTTTTTCAACAAAAAAATTATATACCGCATCCATATATTCTTCGATCTCATCTTCATCTAAAAAACCGTAATCAGCATAAAGCTGCATTTGCTCTTTCCATACACCAACCAAACCAAACACCTCTATTTTCGGTCCTAATCCAATTTGCCTGCATAATTGAATATAATTCCACAGATTGGTAAAATCAAATCTCAACGGATTTCGATGAATGGTAACCATATTATTTTCAAAAATATTGGCTATATAATTCCCGTTAAATAATTTACTTTGTCCATTCCACGGCGCATCACTGGCGATTACAGTAATTGTTTTTACTCCTAAAGGTATTAAACTAGCCAGATATCGTTTTAATATTTCAAAATGTCTTTCACTATACGGTTCTACATGATAATAACGAGCCAACGTTGTCGGATGCATCCATAAATCCAAATAACTGTCATTAAGAGGTATCTTCCCCACATGATTAACCGGCAAGGTTTTATATTCTATTAATTTTGCTTTATCACCTTGTTTTTGTAACAAAAATGATATCTCAATTGTTTCCTGAGGTTCATCACTATACACCCAAATAAGAACATCTTCTCCTTTTTGATATATCTTATGAGTGTTATCTTCAAGGCGATCATACATCAAACCATTTTCGCTCATCACGGCTTCAATAAAAGATAATTTTGCATTACAATTCACCCATAAATTATCTAAAAATTCCGGGGTATATGCAAACTTTTTCCCCGTATTTATAACACAATCACAAGGTGCCTTGAAATAGATTTGAAATGCTATAAATGAATTTTCATAATAATCAAGTTCATCCAAAATAAATTCATTCATATCATTTAAACCATGACGATAACACTCGTTCAATAACTTCATATATCTTGCCTTTCCAATACAATCAAATCGTCCAAACAACAATCAATACATATTACCCTTCCACCTTGTAAAATACTGTCTTTGTATTTCCAATTACCCTTTGGCAAATGTATTCTCATCTCATTTTGATTTTGTTTATAAACAGGCGCAACCAGCAATTTATCACCAAACATAAACTGATGGATCACTTTTTCCAAACCTTGATGTGGAAACTCATATTCCAGTAACCGAACCATAGGTGATTTATCCTTCATAGACTGTAAAAAAACTTCATTAATATATGAGCCGTATCTCTTGCGATAAGACCATAATTTATTATATTGCCCGACGTCTTTTAATACTTTATCCGGTAAAATGGAAAATTGTACGCTTGGCAATAATAAGGCATTCTGTAAATGAGCTAAATAAATATCCTCATCGAGCGGAATACCTTTTAACAAATCTTTTACTTCCCCTCCACCGATCATATCAGGTGAACTGAAAGGTTGTGCCATTAAAGATAAAGCCAGAGTTCCCGGCACTAAACCCGCAATCCCTTTATCTGTCCATACCCTCTGTTTATCACTTAAACGATTATAAATTGACATTCCGCCATTATGATAACTGCTGCGTATTTCATTAAATTCATAATCACTTGCAATACTCGCCCATAAATGCGACTGCAAATCAGGTTCGTGCTGCGGAAGATAATAAATGCTGTCGCCACCATCCATTTTAAAACCGTCAATTCCCAGATCCATTAATTTATCTAAACATCTGTGAATATATTCTTTCGTTTCATCTTTTCTTAAATCCAAACAGGCAGATGTTTCATTCCACCATGTCAGCCTGTAAATATCCGTATTTTCCTTTAATAACAGATCTCTTTCTTTTAAATAAGCATATTGATCGGATGAGAAACTGATATAAGGAGAAATCCACACCATCACATTAAAATTCATTTCATGTAACTTCTGAATCATCAATTTTACATCCGGAAATTTTTCACTGTCAAATTGATAATCACCATAATTTTTCTCCCACTTATCATCAATAATCAATGTTCCGCTATCCATTTTTAAATATTGTATATTCTGAGCATAACGCAAAACCTCTTCCTGATTAATATTAACGGGACAAAACATCCACGTATTATAAATCGGTTTTATAATCAAATCGGGATGAATATGAAATGTATCACTTGCGAAAATGTGTTTCACACAATATTGATATGCGCTTTTTAAATCATCACCGGCACTTATAACTTGTACATCTTTATTAAATTCAATTTTCCCGGCACAAAAACTCGCAATAAATCCCTTATTTTGATAAATCACCCTGCCCATATTACTTAATAAAAGCGGCATCATTTGATTATAAGTTGGATTGTTTTCAAAAAACACCTCTTCATTTGTGTTTACATCATAAGGCATTTGTTTAGCATACTCGCTAACTACCGGATAAAAAACCTCTCCATCTAAAAATTCCACTAACATAATTACCCCTTTATTGAGCCTTGCGTTACACCGTTAATAATATATTTTTGTAAAAATACATAAACGATTGTTAAAGGCAATATTCCTAAAACAAGCATCGGAAACAAACTTGCCCAATCTGTAGAAAACTGTCCGACATTCCGATATAATTCCTGCAAAATAACGCTGTTTTCCCTTGATTGTAAAAATAATGAAGGATTTAAATAGTCATTCCATGTTCCCAACATAACAATAATCGTTACTGTCGCAAGTACCGGTTTGAGTAAAGGCAATACAATTTTGAAAAAAACACCAAATACACTGCAGCCATCCACTTTAGCAGCTTCTTCCAATTCAATCGGAATTGCCGACTTAATAAATGATTTAATCAAAAATATTGAACTGATTGTACTTGCGGCAGAATTAATTAAAATAACCGAAAAAAGATTATCCACTAATTTCAAACCGCTCATAATCTTATATAAACTGGATAACCCCATCTGTACAGGCACCATCATTCCCACAATAAAAAACATATAAATAAAGCGGTTAACTTTATTATCTCTTCGAGCCAATGTATATGCCGCAAAAGTACTTACCGTAACATTAATAAAAACTGTCATAATCGAAATAAAGGCGGTATTAAATAATGCCTTTGGATATTGCATATTCACAAAAGATTTTACATAGGCATCAAAGCTCCAATGACTTGGTAAAGCCAAAGGAGAACTTGCCACTTCCGCACCTGTTTTAAATGTAGATACAACCATATAATAAACAGGTATCATCCACACACAAACCAATAAAAATATACCAATTGAAATGAATATATTCTTTGTTTTCTCTTTTTTCATCAGCTTACCTTCCTTTCCCAAGCACGTAATAATGACATCAACACCAATGTAAAAATCATAACAATCACAAAAAATACAACGCCATATGCTGAAGATAAAGCATAATTTCCTTCGTTAAAACCGATCTTAATCATTGAACTGATAATTGTTTCCGTCGCATATCCCGGTCCACCGCCAGTCATTGCCTGTATAATGTCATACACCTTCAAACCGCCGACAAGTGAACTAACCAGTACAACCGTCGCCCCGGGATATAACAAAGGTAAAATCATATAGAAAAAAATCTTAATATCGCTTGCCCCGTCAATTTTGGCGGCTTCAATCATTTCTTCAGGAATTGTCTGTAAATTTGCCAGATAAATAACAACAGCCCATCCAACCCATTGCCATACCTGTGAAAAAATAACGGAATTTAAACCGTTTTTACTATTTAAAAACTGGATCGGTTCAAAACCCAATTTCATTATAAATTGATTTACAACACCGATATCTCCCGGCGCAAACATGATTTGCCAAAGATACCCCATAACCAGTGGTGAAAACATTGCGGGCAAGAAAAATAAAACTCTGTAAAAATTGGAAAAGCGAATTTTTCGATTTAACAAAACCGCCAGAGGAATGGCAATTAACGATTGAAATAATGTCATTAAAATAGCGTATTTACCTGAATTCCATAAAGCCGTTTTTAACATTTCAATCTTAAAAATTTGTCCATAATTTTTAATTCCCACAATCACATAATCAATGATATGAAATTTATTATAATTGGTGATACTGAAATAAAAAGTTGTAAAAATTGGTAATGCAATAAAAACACAATATAACAACAACGCCGGAATAATCATACTTTGAAACTGAATTGTTTCTTTATGTTTTTTAAAAAACTTTTTTAGAAAGTTCATTTGAATCTCCTTTTCATATAGTAAATATCAGGAAGGCAACTTACGCCTTCCTGATTAAGATAAAAATTATTTCAATGATTGTTGTTCGGCTACTTTCTGATCCATATCTTCAAGAACTTTTTCAATAGTCATATTACCTTGCAATACTTCCTGTAATCCTTTTCCCAAAGCTGTATTGTAGGCATCTGATCCCTTCCATACAAACCAAGGACAATATACATTACCGCTATTTAAAACGTCTTTTACACCGGTAAACTCTTCAGGTAATTCAATATCCGCTCCTTCTAAGAATGAACCGCTTCCCGGAGAACCTGCACATAAAGCTTGTTGACCTTCCGGTGTAGCCATTAATGCCAATACCTTTAACGCTTCTTCCTGATGCTCACTCTTGGCATTTACACCAAATGTTACTCCCGGTCCACCTATCAAATAATTATTACCTTCTTTACTGCCCACAAAAGGCATCATATCAAACTCTAAATCCGGATTTGTTTCTTTGATTGCCTGAATAGACCAAGGTCCGCTTTCCCACATTGCCGCTTCACCTGTAGCAAATTGTTTTAATGCTGTGTCATAGTCGATTTGTAACATGTCTTGGGTTACATAACCTTTATCGAAATATTGTAACCAATTTTCCATAATAGGTTTTAATGGGGAATCCGCAAATTTTCCTGTACCTTCATTAATAGACTGGTCAAAGCCTTTACCTTCAGGTGTTTGTAAATAATCTACAACCGCAAGTCCTAGGAAACTCTTCGCAAACGGTTCCCATGATTTTGCACCCCAAGCTTGTGGTAAAATATTTTTTTCTTT
>JBHAFN010000244.1:0-2814 GCA_041856105.1 Bacillota bacterium | reverse complement strand
TATTTTATTTATATGGATAATTATCCTAATCAAACATTCTATGTGGGAGAATTTAATGAAATAAATGATGATTTAATTATCAATTGGTTAGACAATTCAATGATTACATTGCCGGAAGAGGTAGTAAGACACGGCAGTGTGGTCAAAGTAACCGAAAAAGAATTGAAAGCCATAATCAATAAATACGGGATAATCGATGAAACAAAATAGATATTTAAAAAGAATTGTCTTATAAAAGCACAATTCTTTTTTTCAATATAATATTGTTATTTGTCGGAAATAATATCGGTACATAACCATTTATCGTTTTCTTTTAAGAAGAATAACTGATATATGGTTGGATAATTTTGCGTTTTATCTCCGGCAATTACCTGATAATCATATTTAATGGTGCCGATAAAGGAATTGTCGGATAAGTAAATTACATCATAGATATTCGTATTTAAAAATTCCACGCTGTCATGTAAGGAATACCAACCGTTGTTAAAGGAAGCCACTCCGGTATAAAAGGTTGTATTTCTGTTTAACAATTTTCTTAGATTATAAAAGGTTTCATCTTCCGTAATGTATTTTGAATATGTTTCCGCAGTTTTCTTTATTAACGCTTCCAATTCGATAATTTCTTCACTGTCGGGAATTCTCCCGATGTAAAATTGATCTTCTATAACATCTTTTACGGCTTTGTAATTTTGATCGTTTACTACGATATCGGGAATATTGACCAAATTATCCAAATGATATCTGGTTATCGTAGGAACGTTTTCCTGATCGCTTAAATTACTGAAGGCGGCCGTTTTGGTTTGTTGTTCAACGGTATAGCCGCTATCCACCAAATAATCATTTATGGAAAAACTTACCCCGTCGATAACGTCGAAATTAAAGTTCCATACGCTGGTTAATGTGCGTACATGATATTCTTTATCATCCTTTTTTAACTGCAAGGTGGAAACGGTATTATTATCGACATTTAAGTTATAATAAGTGAACTCGTCATTGGAATAGCTTTGTCTTGCGAAGGTGGCATTATCCAAATTTACTCCTTCATACATTGTTTTTAAATATTCAATGTAGGCTTCTTTGGGATTGAATTGGGCAAATACCAATTTGGATTCTTCATAGACAGCTTCATAATCATCGGCTTTAATGTATTCCAAATATTTTCGGATTGCTCCGGTGGGAGTGGTTTTTTCATAGTCTTGAAGGCGATAATATATAAAACTTAAAATTCCTCCTCCTATCAGGTTGGTTATTAAAAATATTTTTAAAAGCTTTAAATAGAAGCCTTTTTCCACTTTTGCTCTTTCTCTTACCGATTTTCTCATTTTACTATCCAGGCAGTAGGTACTGCACGATCTCCGCTTAAAGATACTACACTGTTGATTATTTCCCCGTTATAAACCATTACCGAACTTGAACCGCCATCCAAATTTGCCGCATTCATCGCTCCATATTTTAACATGATTTCAATACAATCCTGATAAGTTGCGCCGATTGAATTGGCTTGTCTTCCGTCAATTACAAGTAACAGCACCGCTCCGTCTTCTCTTTGTCCTATAACCGTGCGCGGATTTAAGCCTCCTCCCGTACCGGTTATTTCGACCGGCACATAATTGACGATAAAAATCGGTCCGAAAGTTACCGCATCGGTTAAACCGTATTCTAACGCCTGTTCACCGGTCATGTTGCCTACAACCAAACGATCGTGTTTATTAAATCCGATAACGCTGTTATAATCGGTCAACTTACCGCTGATTAATTCACCGTCTTTAATGACTATACCGTAAGGAATCGAACCGTCTCCTTTTCCTCCGGGATCGTCAAAGCCCCCGGCATTGATTCCTCCTACGGCATTTTCCGCCGCCACATAATTTTCCACAAGGAAACCTTGGGAATAAGTCGGATCCATTAAGGTATTTACTCCCAGTTCTATTCTTGAAGGATCATGGACGATCATCATCTTACCGCTGTAAGTCGATCCGCTTATGTCGATAATTTCGATTAAATCTTTCTTATCTTCGGGAATGGTAAATCCGTCTTCAATATAGTCGGTTATATCCGTTACCGTGGAGATGGTATTTTGAGCACTGATCTTTTCTATTTCATCTGAAGAAAAAAATAAGCGCATCAAGCCTCTTCCTCTTCTTGTTTCCATCATCGTACTTACCACCAAATTGGAGAAAGTCGGTGAAGGGCCTCTTAACACAATCAACGCTCCGATATAGGCATTTATTAAAATACTTATTATTATGGTTGTAATAACAAGGGTTGTCTTTTTAGATACTCTTCGAATACTAGCTTTAAGTACTCTTTTTTTAGCCATAATAACTCCTTTTTCGAATTCTTAATAATTATATCATGATATTTTTTTTAAATATTAATTTAATCTTAAGAATGCTTTATAATAATAACATAGGAGATTTGAAAATGAGGAAAATATACAATGATTTGGTTAAGGTTGAAATAAATGACCATGCGGCGGAAATAGCCGGCTTTTATGATTTAAATACCGATATTGAATACATGTGGCAGGGTAATCCGGAGTTTTGGGCAAATCGCAATCCCATACTTTTTCCGATTGTAGGTAATTTATATAACAAAGAATATAAAATAAAGGATAAGACATATCGCTTCGATACAAATCACGGATTTACCAGAAACGCTTTGTTTAACTGTATATATCACGATCAAAATAAAATTGTGATGGAATTTAAAGATAATGAAGATACTTTAAGACAATATCCTTTTAAGTTTACTTTAAACGTCATTTACAAACTTAAAGGAAAGAGATTAACGATAACTTATACGATTAAAAAC
>JBHAFN010000243.1:0-3764 GCA_041856105.1 Bacillota bacterium | reverse complement strand
CTTTCCTGATTGTATTTCTTATCGATATTGAAACATTAAAAAAAATTATTTACAAAGACTATAAAATAAGAACATTTATGAAAATTTATGCCAATCGATTATTTTAATAAAAATTTTCTTTATGACAGAAGGTGTTTTTTATACAATAAACAAAAGAAAGTTGGGCTTTTATGGATAAAATAGATATAAATAATGTTGTTTTAAAAAGTAATCGCTTGATCTTAAGAAGTTGGAAAAAGTCGGATTTAAACGATTTATTTGAATATGCAAAAGTTAAGGATGTTGGAGAAATGGCAGGATGGCTGCCGCATAAAACCAAAAAAGATTCAAAAGAAATCTTAAATGATTTTATGGAAAAGAAAGAAGTTTTTGCGATAGAATATAATTGTAAAGTTATCGGTTCTTTAGGAATTCACCAAATAAGAGAAGGAGTAGAAATTGCTCCGGATAAAAAAGCTTTTGAAATAGGATATGCATTGTCTAAAACATATTGGAATTTGGGATTAATGAGTGAAGCCTTAAAAACAGTAATGAAATATCTTTTTGGTGAAATTAAAGTTGATCTTTTGATGGCAAATCATTTTATTACCAACAAGCGATCCAAAAGGGTTTTAGAAAAAGCCGGTTTTAAGTTTCAAAACGATTTTATATATACCACTTATTACGGAGAAAAAAAACAATCCAAAGCTTATATGCTTACCAAAGAAGATTATTATAAAAACCGATCAAATGTTATAATATAAATAATAAAGGAGCTATATCACATGGAAATAATTTTTAATAAACTTCCCGAAAGTTTGGAAGAACTGAAACAATCCGCCTACGGTAATTTGGAAAAACCGGAATATACCGCCGCATTATTTCTTGTTTCAATGTGCTTGTATCCGAAAAATAAAGATGAAGCTTTAAAAATGATTGAATATTTAAAAGGACCAAGCGGGCTAAGCGAATATGAGAAACAATTTATAAGAGATAGAGTAAACAATGCCGATTATGTAGCTATCAGTTATTTTAAAGGGACAAGTGTAGAGAACAATTACACACCTACCGTTCCTTATACGGTAAATATTGAAAGCGACAAGTATAGCTATGTTAATGAGGGCTATGCTAAGCTTTATGCAAAATCAAGCGGGGCAGATAGTGTAAGAGCGATAATAATGCGTTTAAAACCGTCCGAAAATAAGTGGTATCTGGTAGAAAATATGTTGTTGGGACAAATAAGAATACCTGCCAATCTTGATAAATGGGCTTGAATTGAAGATTTTTTCGTTTTTTATTATATAAGGTATAGATATTATCAGCGATATTGTGTAAAATTATTGTGTTGCGGACATACTCTAATTGGTAAGAGGCTATCTTGGAAAGGTAGTGTAGCTGTTAAAGGCGATGAAGGTTCGAGTCCTTTTGTCCGCGCCATTTTTTATAACTGATTTCTAAAATAGAAATAATATATAGTTTCGAAAGGTCTGCTTATGAAAGTTATCAAAGAAACCATCATTCTTACTGTAGCCGTTTTTATAGTAGCGGCTGCCGTATTTTTCTTTTTAATTCCCAGTCATACCGCCATCAGCAGCATTGCCGGATTATCAATTGTTTTGGCAAATTTTATACCGTTAAAGGTTTCTGTAATAACTTTTATAATTAATATCTTTTTATTGATTTTGGGATTTATCACCTGCGGAAAAGAGTTTGGAGTGAAAACCGTATATACATCGTTAATGATGCCTGTATTTATCGGAATGTTTGAAATGATGTATCCAAATTTTACTTCCTTCACCAATGATCAAATGTTGGATTCGATAAGCTACGTATTTGTGGTAAGTATAGGATTGAGTATTTTATTCAACAGAAACGCCTCTTCGGGAGGGCTTGATATTATTGCCAAGATTCTCAATAAATACTTTAATGTAGATTTAGGCAAAGCGATGAGTTTGGCGGGAATCGTTATTTCACTGTCATCCGTTTTTGCATATGACGGTAAAACCGTGGTGTTGAGTTTGTTCGGAACTTATTTAAACGGAGTTGTTTTGGATCAATTTATTTTTGAACAAACCTTAAAAAGAAGAGTTTGCATAGTATCGGATAAGAATGAAGAAATCAGAAAATTCATTATTAACAATTTGCATAGCGGAGCCACAATATATAAAGTTATCGGCGCTTATAACTTTGAAGCCCGAGATGAAATTATAACCATCGTAGATCGCAGCGAATATCAAAAATTACTTGTCTATCTGAAAAAGACGGATCCGAAAGCGTTTATTACGGTTTATAAAGTCAGCGGAATGTACTATCGTCCTAAAGTTTAAAACTTTTTAATTAAAATTAATGGTATATAATGTTTAGGGGTGAGTTTATGAATAAAAAAGTCTTTAATTTAGTTTTAACGGCACTTTATGCAGGTTTGATTTTTATTTCGATTTCTATTTTAAGAGTTCATCTGGTATATAATTTCGTTCATCCCGGGAATGCTTTAGTGGCTTTAAGCCCTTTATTATTGAAGAGAAATAATGCGTTGATTGCCGCCGGCTTAGGAGTATTTTTATTCGATTTGGCTAACGGGTATTTATCAGGCAGTTTATTAATAGTTCTTGAAGCGATAATTATCGTATTGACGGTTGATTTTATTTTTACGAAATTATTTAAAAGTGATGACAGCTTAAAAAATATAATTGTTATCGCAATATCTGCCGCATCTTTAAAGGTTTGTCTGGTATTTATTAAATATTTCATTACTCAACTGGTCTTAGGCAGTGTTTTTGAAACAAGTTTAGCCTATGCCGGCAGTAAAATGCCCGCTTCGCTTTTTACCGCTTTAATAACGATAACACTTGTCCCTATCTTGTATTATCCTTTAAATAAAATTATGGGAAAGTATAAATAATGGGAATTAACGGAATTGAATATAAAGTCTTAAAGGAAAAGCTTGGGGAAATATTTAAACATTTTTTTGGTTCTCATGAATTTTATACGATGAATTACTTTAAAAGAACTTGATGAAAGTAAAGATGATGACAGTTTACAATTGTTTAGAATTAATAAGAATGAAGAAGTAAATTATACGTTACTTGATAAAATGATTGCCTTAAATATAAATGATAAAAAGAAACTATCAAAGTTTTAGGAGATAAAATATGCTCGATAAAGAATATACTTTGGATATATTAAAGAAAATTTTACAAATTGATTCGCCGACAGGCTATACCAAGAATATTATTGATTTTTTACAAGCTCTTTGTAAGGATTTTAATTATCCGTATTTTTTAAGTAATAAGGGAAATTTAATTGTTGAATTGGAAGGTCAGGATAATACTAAAGCGGTAGGAGTTTGCGGACATGTGGATACTTTAGGTTTAATGGTCAGAAGTATTAAAGATGACGGTAAATTAGCTATTACCAATATTGGCGGACCATTACTTAATACTTTGGATGGGGAATATTGTCGAATTTATACTCGTGATAATAAGGTTTATACCGGAACGGTTTTATCTACGTCCAGCAGTGTTCATGTTTATAAAGATGCGTCCAGTTTGGAGAGAACATTAGAAAACATGGAGATTAAAATCGATGAAGAGGTTAACGGTAAAGAAGATGTTTTAAAATTGGGAATAAATAACGGGGATATTGTTTGTATTGATACTAAAACCGAAATTTTGAATTCCGGCTTTATTAAGTCCAGATTTTTAGATGATAAACTTAGTGTTGCGATTTTAGTTTCACTATTGAATTATATGAGTAAAAATAAACTTAAGCCTCTTTGTAAGACT
>JBHAFN010000242.1:0-2622 GCA_041856105.1 Bacillota bacterium | reverse complement strand
TCCTTATTGGCTTCCATATCACTTCTGCCAAGTTCATAAAGCTCGATAAGTTCTTCTTTTTCTCCGTTAAATCTATTTACGGAAATATTTTTAGACGGTCTTAAGAAAAAAGCTTTTCCTTCCTTTTCCAAACTTTCGACTACTGAAACCTGTTCATGATAACGAATATGTCTTTTATTGTAATCGGCCGAAATGGCAGGATATTTTAAATAATTCATCTTCATAAACCATTTCATAAACCCTCCCGCCTCTTTTCGAACATAGTCCTTTACCTTGGTAGAGATGACAAAGTGTTTATCGTTTTTAACCTCAATACTTCTTTCAATAGGAATCATACATCTGATCCCGCCATCTAAAAGATTATAACCTCTATACTTTACAATTTTTCCCGCAATAGGCAATGTACAGGTTGCTTTCAAGAAGTTTAATTTTTCATCAAGATAACTTTTATCTAAAAATAATACTTTCCCTTGATCGCAATCATATACTCCAAACTCCGATTTGGTATCACTGTCTATTACCGGTTTAACATCATATTTAACCTGTTTAAGCAATAAATCGTTAAACATATAATCATAACCTACATATCTGCCTTCTTTAAAAAAAGGTTTAATTCCCACATTACTTTTATCGACCATATATTTAGTGGAAATATCATATAAAAAATCTTTATTCTTTAAAAGATAACTGCATAAATGAACAGCCCCGCTTGATATAGCTACTCCATAATCAAATTCAATATTATTGTCGATTAACCAACTAAGCGCCCCGGCAGTATATGCCCCACGCATTCCTCCACCCTCTAAAACCAATCCGATTTTTTCCATCTCATACCTCTTTTATTTCCGTTAGAAATTATTTTATCACATTTATTCTCTTGTCCATAACTAAAATCATCTTAAAATTTCATCCTTTTTCATATTATCAAAAAACATGCACAAACAACGTTTATAACCGCTTTATTTAATATATACGTTCTTATATCTTCTTAATAATCATTAACTTCCATATCTTAAATTATATTTATTAATAATCATTTGATAAAAATCTTCAACTCTGTTTTCGGTAATTAAACGATGCGGACAAATCTTTCCGGAAAAATCTTGATGAAGCTTAACATCGTCTATGGTTAACTCATACTGATACATTAAATAGGCAACAAGTTCAGCCGTATTTTCTAAAGTTTTTTCATAACTACCGTCAACATTTACACACATTTCAATGCCGATTCCGTTAATATTACCGCCATCTTCACTTCTTCCGTCACCGGCATGCCAAGCAATCTCATTATCGGGAAGATTATGATAAATAACCTTATCATCTACAGTATAGTGCCAACTGTTGGCATTATCGGCATTATTCAGTAAATATTGACTATGCTTATAAGCACCGGTGCCAAGATTGCGATTATCGGTTTCATGAATCACAATATATTTAATTTCTCTGATTTCTTTAGGTCTTCTACCGCTCGAAGAAGGAATAATAACGGTAAATACATTTATATCACCAATTCCGGACGGCAAAACCGTTTCCGTATAATAAACTCTCACTTCAACCTCTTCATTATCCAATAAAAAAAAGTAGCCTAAAAAGAAGATAATACCCAATAAGATAAATACTATCATCAATAGGATATAATGCTTTTTTATTTTTCTTTTCCTCTTCATCTTTATTCTAATTCTAACATACTTTAACAACTGAAAAAATAAGGCGTTAACCTTATAAATTATATTTAAAAATATGTTTTTCGGTTTCATTACGCCTATATAACCAATGAGTAATCGGAACGCTTACCGTTTCCAAAAGTTTACCCTTAAGTTTTATACACGTTTTAAAAGAAGGAATATTATCCGGAGAACAGGTGATAATCAACTCATCCATAGCGTAATCATGTTTAGCTATTTTAAATAAGATTAAACACGCATGGTAAGCATAACCGTTTCCCCGATATTCTTCATAAATGTGATAACCTATATTACCCGCATAATATAATTCCAAATTCATTCCCACTCTTAAATCACAACGACCGACCTTAACCCTTGTCCCGTGAAGATAAATATCATAGTAAATGGAAGGAATGTAATCATTAGCTTCACTCCCGTCCATATAATATGAAACGGCAAGGTCAACAACTTCACCGTTTATCTTTTTTTTAAACAAGCGATTTAAAAGAAACATTCTTTACCTCTTTAATCGATCTTATGGTAATTTTTTAAACATTTCATAATAAATGGTCATTAATTCTTCCTTCTGTTTATCGCTGATTGACTTTGTATAATCTTGATAGCTTTCCACCAACGATGTATGATGCGCAACCACTTCACCATCTTTGACAACCATTACAAACGGTACATACAATGCTCCGTCATCCAAGGAATCAACTAAATATAAGTCAATCAATTCTTGCATAGCAGCTTGATTTTCTTCCTTTGAAACATCATAGTAATAAACATTTATTTCAGCTTCTTTAGCAGTTTCATTTAAAATAGGTACCGCTCTGTTACACCAAGGACAAAAAATATAACCTAAATAAAATACTCCCGAACCTTTTTCTGTAAAAACTTTTAATATTTCGTCCCCGACTACCTCTAAAAAAACATGGTCGGCGTCTTTTAAATTATC
>JBHAFN010000241.1:0-6897 GCA_041856105.1 Bacillota bacterium | reverse complement strand
TGTTCTTCAAGTTCGATAAGTTCACGCATTAATTTATCATAAACGCTGTCATCAATAGTAGGATTATCCAAAACATAATATTCATGATTATATTTATTAATTAATTCTCTAAGCTCTAAAATTCTTTTTACACTCATAGTTCTTACCTCAAGCTAAATAATTATACCATTTAAGTATTATCAATAAAAATACTAATACTATATTTTCTTCAACGCTTACAGTTTAAAAAACCATTCAAAAATGAATGATTTAAGATAACATATTTATTTTCTCAATACTGGCATGATTAGCCGCAATTTTTTTAATATTGTGAGGATGTTTAAAAGCGATATGAGCTATACTTCCTTCAATCTTAATAACAATCCCCTCGCCAAACATTTTATGTCTGACCTTATCCCCTTTTTTGATTTTTATCGCTCCCGATGAAGCTTGAAATTTAACCGGCGCATAGCTTGCTTCATGATCATCATCGCCATCATAAAATCTTACCTGTCTTACATTATCGTTTCTAACTTTTAAATGCTCAATAAAATCATCCTCAATTTCATCCACAAATCGGGAAGTGACTCTTGCCTTGGATAAAACATAACTAAATCCCGAAGCATCACTTAAATAAAGTTTATTTCTGGCTCTTGTAAAAGCCACATAAGCGATCCTTCTTTCTTCCTCCACTCCTTTTCTACCTTCCGCCATACTTCTTTCACTGGGGAAGATTCCATCGCTCAATCCGCACACAAATACCGTATCAAACTCTAACCCTTTGGACGCATGCACGGTCATTAACGAAACATATTCGTTTGTATCGTTGTTTTCTTTATCGCCATATAAGCTGACCATTTGAAGATATTCTTCCGCATCACTTTCAGGATATTCTTCCGTAAATCCTTTAACATCGCTGATTAACTCTTTTAAGTTTTCTATTCTTTCAATTTCTTTATCTTCTTCAAGCATTGCCTTATAGCCGGTTTCCTCGATAATAAATTCCAAATATTTATCTAACGATAAAACATCTTTCTTTTCTTTGATCCTTTCCATTAAAGAGATAAAATTGTCCAGTGAAGACTGCACCTTTTTGGAAAACATTTTAAATGTTTTAACGGTTTCATACATACTGATCTTTTCTTCTCTTGATTTTTCTAAAATAGTTTCCAACGTTTTGGCACCTATACCTCTTCTCGGTTTATTGATAATTCGGTTAAAAGCCAAATCATCCCCGTTACAAACAAGTCTGATATAACTCAATGCGTCTTTGATTTCGGAACGATCATAGAATTTCACTCCCCCATAAATTACATAAGGTATTTTTTCTTCCAATAATCCCTTTTCTATGGAACGGGACAAATAATTACTGCGATACAATATCGCAAAATCACGATAAGCTTTACCTTTATTTTTAGCTTCCTTAATCGTTTCCGCTATCCATCTGGCTTCGCTGTCATCTGAAGATAAGGAATGATGAGTAATCTTTTCATTATTTATTCTGTTGGTATATAAATCTTTTTCAATTCTGTTTTTATTATTTTTAATTACACTGTTTGCCCCGTTTAAAATATTAGCGGTAGAACGATAATTTTCATTAAGAATAATCGTATGACAAGGTTTAAAGTCCTTTTCAAAATTCATAATGATATTTACATCGGCGCCACGCCAAGTATAAATGGTCTGATCGGGATCACCGACCACATACAAATCGTTTTCATAACCGGTAAGCAAGCCGATTAATTCATATTGAATTTTATCGATATCCTGAAATTCATCCACATGAATATAATTAAATCTATTCATCCACTTCCTTAGAATATCCGGAAATTTCTTAAACATTCTGACCGTATAAAGCAATAAATCATCAAAATCCAAGGCGTACATTTCCTTTTGTCTTTGACAATAATATTCATATACTCGTGCCTTATTAATTTCTCCTTTAAACCCGCCGGATAATTCTATAGCCCGATCAACACTTATATCCGCACACTTATTATTGGCGATATAATCAAGAATTAAACCGTAAGAATAAGTTTGAGTGTCAATCCCGATTAACTTATAGGCTTCTTTTAAAATTGCCCGTTGGTCATCAGCGTCCATTACGGTAAAATTTCTGGGATAACCCAAACTTAATATATCCTCTCTTAAAATACGAACGCAAAGGGAATGAATTGTACTGATCCAACAAGTAATGTTTTCGTCATTTAATGTTTTCCTGATTCTTTCTTTCATTTCGTTTGCCGCTTTATTGGTAAAAGTTATCGCAAGAATTTTATTGGGGTAAACATTACGATCATTGATTAAATGAGCAATTCTCATAACTAAAACCCGGGTTTTCCCGCTACCCGCTCCGGCAATAATCCTCACATATTTTTGCTCGGTAAGAACCGCTTCTTTTTGATTTTCATTTAAATCGCCGATATTAATCATAAAAACTCCTCTACAACTTTTTATCACATTAATTATTATAGTTTAGCAACAAGCTTAACACTAGTAAAACTTTTAGTTATAATTAAACCATAAGGGAGATCACCATGATTAAATTAGCTACAAACTGGAAAGACTATGAATTATTGGATGCGGGCAACGGAGAAAAGTTGGAAAGATGGAAAGACATCATCCTAAGAAGACCCGACCCTCAGGCCGTATGGGAAACCGACTATAAAGGTTGGGATAAAGCGGACGCAATTTATCATCGGCATAAAAGCGGAGGAGGATATTGGGAATTTAAAAAGAAACTCCCTGAATTTTGGACCATAAACTATCATGATTTGACTTTCAAGGTATCTCCTACCGGATTTAAGCACACCGGGATTTTCCCCGAACAAGCGGTCAACTGGGATTGGATGATGGAAAAAATCAAAAACGATCCCCGTGAAATCAAAATATTGAATTTATTCGGCTATACCGGCTGTGCCAGTATGGCATGCAGTAAAGCCGGCGCAAAAGAAATCGTTCATGTCGACGCAAGTAAAGGCATAATTAACTGGGCTAAAGAAAACATGGAACTGTCCGATTTACAAGACAACACCATTCGCTTTTTAATTGATGATGCGCTTAAATTTGTTCAAAGAGAAAAAAGAAGAGGAAAAAAATATCACGGTATTTTAATGGATCCTCCTTCTTACGGAAGAGGCCCGAATAATGAAATGTGGAAGTTGGAATCGCAAATTAACGATTTGATTAAAGCGTGTGTGGAGTTGTTGGATGATGAACCGCTGTTTTTCTTGGTCAATTCTTATACCACCGGATTTTCTTCCACGGTTTTAGCTAACATTTTAAAACTGCACTTTAATACGGGGAAAATTGAAAACGGAGAAATCGGCTTGCCGATAAAAAGAAAAAATTTAGTCCTCCCCTGCGGAATATATGGAAAATGGACAAATGATTAATATTTTATATGAAGACAATCATCTTCTGGTTGTAGAAAAACCGATTAATATCCCCGTTCAGGAAGACAGTTCAAAAGATATGGATTTATTATCGCTGCTTAAACAAAACTTAAAAGAAAGATACAATAAACCGGGAAACGTTTATTTAGGTTTATTGCACCGATTGGATCGTCCTGTAGGAGGCGTAATGATTTTTGCGAAAACTTCTAAAGCGGCCTCAAGATTATCCGATGACATTAGAACTCATCAATTTGAAAAAACCTATCTGGCGATCGTTTGTTCAACAAGTCTTAAAAAAGAAGGAAAATTTATTGATTATTTAGTTAAAAACAAAAACACCAATACGGTTACAATAAGCACTGAAAAAGACAAAAATGCCAAAAAAGCCGTTTTAGAATATCAGGTAATAAGCTTTAAAGAAAAGTTCAGTTTAGTTAAAATAAACTTAATAACTGGCAGACCTCATCAAATTAGAGTACAATTTTCTACAAGGAAGGCGCCTTTATATGGCGATCAACGATATAACCCCAATGCCGAAGCAAAAGAACAGATTGCCTTATGGGCCAATTCCCTTACCATTACTCACCCTATTACCAAAGAAAAATTAACTTTTAAAAGTACCCCCACCAATACTTATCCTTGGATAATGTTTAAGGAGGAAATTTAATGGCAAGAAGAAAATTAAGAAAGCTTAGAATCAATTTGGATCCGATTAAAAAAATGTTCACTAAAAAAAGAAAAAGAAAACGTGGAGGAAGAAAAATAAGAAAATCGATAATCATTCTTCCTATACTCCTTTTTGTATTGATTTTTTCCATTATTAAAGTTCCGGAATATATGGATAACGGAAAGCTTAAAGAATTGGGTTATTCCAAAGAAGAAATAACCGCCATCAGAGAATTAAAGTTAACCAAACAAATCCTTGCCAATAAATGGTATTCGGATTATTTGGCCGTATCTATAAGAGATAAATCTATTAAAAAAGAATACATCGAATTGTATTTATCCTCCAATAATTTAACCGAAAAAGATTTTCTTACTTATAACCGTTTATTAGATAAAGGATATTCCAAAGAAACGGTTATCAAAATCTTTGCCAATTTAAAACCTTTTGAAATTACTCCGTTATTGGTATTTGATTTTCAGGAAGATATAAATCCATATATTGAAGATGTTACAAGTCATCGGGATGTAAACAGTGAAACCCATTTCGAATTAACCAATACCTACTATACCCCATATGCCAATCCCATTTTAGTAAGCGATGTAAATAATCCCAATATGCTGGTAAACAAAACTTACTATTTAGATAATACTTATACACCTTATCAAATAGCGCCCGTATCGGTTCAATACGCTTCCAGCGGTTTGCAATTGGCTTCGGAAGCCGCCAGCGCATTATCCGCATGGTGCGAAAAAGCCATCTCGTTAAAAGATGAAATGACCGGTGTATCTCCGGTAAGATTTTATGCCGTAAGTGCCTATCGTTCATTTGAAAGACAAGAAGAGTTATACAATAATTATGTAAACACGATGGGGCAGGAAAAAGCCGATTTGGTAAGTGCCCGACCAGGTTTTTCCGAACATCAAACCGGCTATGCGGTAGATTTGGCGGCGGTAGGAAGTGAAGGATTAAGCAAATTCGTTGAAACCGAAGCTTATATTTGGGCATGTGACAATGCGGCCGATTTCGGATTTATCCTACGTTATCCCGATGGTAAAAAAGCTATCACCGGCTATGATTTTGAATCATGGCATTTCAGATATATCGGGGTGGATTTAGCTAAACTGGTAGTTCAATCCCAACTCACCTATGATGAGTTTTATATGTTATATCTTGCTCCATGGAATGATGAAACCTTAAAATACGATTATATGCCTACTGTCGGAGAATAAAATGTATACGGTCGCCCTTGTACAGGAAGAAAGATATATCGATATCGGCATATTCGATACTTTAGAAAATGTTTTCACATTTTTAAATGCAATTCCTAATTTTTATATTGAAACCGACGGAAATTTTAAATATTATTATATATCTGAAATAACCGACTTTTTCCAATATATCAAATATAAAAACAAATTAATCCCGCTAACAAAATACAGCTTTGATCCCCAACATAAAATAGAAGTAATAATTAAGGAATTACCTTTCTTGGAAGATGACGTTAATCAAATAATTAACGGTTATACGCTTGTTGATGCATATGCGATAGACAATCAAAAGGTTAAAGAATATATTGAACTTAGAGAAGAAAAATATAACCTTTATAAACAAATATTAACCGAAATGGGTTACAAGGTATCAAGATCCTATCGATATTCTCAAGACGGAGAAGCGATTATTTTAAATGATAAAATATTTTTCTCTCACTTGGATCCGATTTTCACCTATGATTTGCCTGCCGACAAGGAAGAAATTCTTAAATATTTAAAAAAGGTGTTGTAAATGGATTTCTAGCATAAATCGGACATATTTACAGCACCTTTTATTTATGAGCAATTAATTTTCCAAAGCGTATTTTGCGGCATTGGTACCGGCCAATCTTCCGGAAGTTAAAGAAAATCCCAAACCGACACCCTCAACATTGACATAAGCTCCCATGCTTATTCCGGAAACGTTATTCCCTGTAGAATAAAGTCCTTTAATTACTTTATTTTGTGCGGTTACCACTTCCAGTTTATCGGTTACGTTTACTCCGCCTAAAGCACCGAGTACCCCCGAATGACCTTTAGTCACATAATACGGACCTTCTTCAACCGTATAAACCAAATCTTCCTTATCTTTGAAGAACTCTTCATCATAACCGTTTTTCACATACGAATTATAATTGGCAATCGTTTCTTTTAAAACATTAACATCACAACCGATGAACTCGGCTACTTCTTCAAGATTATCGGCGATAATACCTTCATTAGCTTCCTGTAAAGTTTCAAAATCTTTTTTAAATACTTCCGGATCGATTGGAGCATGATAAACGGTCTTATTACCTGCTTCATCCACAATTCCGAATCTATCCCAATAATGAACCCATGTGCCTGTATTTTCTTGAGCGGTATCCGTCCATCTGTCTACGGTTTTTTGATCAATTATCGTATAGGCATAGCCGTTTTGAGCGATAACGGCACTGGAAAATTCCACCGTATCCTTTAATAAGGATTCACTCATAAATCTTTTACCCAAATTATTAACCCAAAGAATAGGTGTATTTAAGGTTAATTGATCAACCGCTTCCAATTGAACGCTTGTATTAACGCCGTGATTCATGGTAAGCAGTTCTCCCTTAGAAGCGCCGACATCCCACATCATTTCTACACCGGGAAGTTTAGTCCCTATCATTACCATGGAATTATTATAAGCCTCGCCCAACACTTCCTTCATCAATTCTTCATTGCCGGCAAAGCCTCCCGTAGAAACGATGGTTGCTTTGGCGTTTACAGTCAAAATGGAACCGTCGCTTTTTTCACATTCGGCACCGACTACGTTTCCTTCACCATCCGTTAACAATTTGGTCGCAACGGT
>JBHAFN010000240.1:0-3453 GCA_041856105.1 Bacillota bacterium | reverse complement strand
TCCGCAAACTATCTGAACTTCCCCTTCTCCATAATCAACCATCACTACGTTTAAATGATCAGAATCAGGATGAGGCTCAACTTTTTTAACTTCCGCAATCACCAAATTACTTCCATTAGCCACCGGTTTAACTTCTTCAATTTCAATACCGGCTTGAGTAAGCTTTTGGGCCAGTTCTAAAGCAGATACACCCTCCAAGGAGAGATACTCTTTTAACCAATTATAACTAATCTTCATCTTTATCTCCTATTCAAATCTGTCAAATGTTTTTAAGAACCTTACATCGTTAGTATAAAAATTTCTAATGTCATCAATTCCGTATTTAAGCATTGCCACTCTTTCAAGTCCTATGCCGAACGCAAAACCGCTACATTTTTTCGAATCGAAGCCGGCCATTTCCAACACATTGGGATGAACCATCCCTGCCCCGAGAATTTCAATATACCCGGTATGTTTACATACAAAACAACCGCTGCCGCCGCACATATGACACGAAACGTCAATCTCCACGCTTGGCTCGGTAAATTGGAAATAGCTTGGTCTGAAGCGAAGTTTCCTGCCTTTGCCAAACATCGCATCCGCCAAAAATTGTAAAGTACCTTTTAAATCTGCCAAGGTTATATGCTCGCCGACCACCAAACCTTCCGCCTGCATAAATTGATGAGAATGAGTCGCATCATCATCATCTCTGCGATATACCTTACCCGGACAAATCACTTTAACCGGTAGTTTTCCGTTTGCTTTTTCCAGTTCTCTGGTTTGAATAGCTGTAGTATGAGTTCTAAGCAGTTCCTTAGGATTGATATAGAATGTATCCTGCATATCTCGGGCAGGATGATCAGCCGGAATATTGGCTCTTTCAAAGTTATATAAATCCAGTTCCACTTCCGGACCTTCCGCAATCGTATAACCTAATCCGATAAATAAATCTTCAATTTCTTTTTTTATACTCATTAAAGGGTGATTAGTTCCGATAATTTGTTTATAACCCGGAAGCGTTATATCAATTTTTTCTCTTTCCATTTTTTTAGCTAAAGCGGCTTTTTCCAGTTCTTTTGTTTTCTCTTCTATTTTTTTGGAAACTTCCTGTTTAAGCTCGTTAACCAATTGTCCAAACTTAGGTTTTTCTTCACTGCTTAAGTTTTTCATTTCATTCATCAATTCCTGAATCTCACCTTTTTTACCCAAAAGCTTAATGCGCAGCTGTTGTAAGGGTTCAAGATCGTTTGATTCTAAAATCGATTTGATTGCTTCATCACGAATTTTACTTATTTTTTCCATATTTCCTCCCATAAAAAAAGTCATTCCCGACAGGAACGACTATGCGCGGTACCATCCTGATTCATCTCTTAAAAGACACATCTTAATTGGATAACGGTCATCCCGGAGAGTATTAATCCCGCTATAAAGGCGAATTTTAGACTCTTATCATAAAATACTTCCACCAAACGTATTTCTCTCTGTAAGACAGTCAATCTATACTACTCCTTTAATAATCGCTTTAAAAATATTATACATAATATATTTTTTTTTACAATATAAATCCTGTTTACAATAAACAGCCGTTAAATACAAAAAAAACAAGTTAAATCGTTTTCATTTGACTTAACCTGTTTTATTTCCTTATAAAGAAGATTATTCGATATTTTTCGAATTGTTAAATTTAATTTTCTTTAAAAAATATTCTTTTTAATACCTTAACAATTTCAACTATTACTATCGGACACACTGCCAATAATAAAGCTATGCTCAAATATGGAAAATCCAATGCCACAAGTTTAAAAATTGTATTTAAACCGGGAATATACATTACGGTAAATTGTAATCCCAAACCGATAAAGAATGCATACCATAAATATTTATTGTTGAAGATTGTTCTATGCAAAATACTGTGAGTACTTTTAATGTTAAACGCATGGAAGAGTTGCGCAGCCGATAAAGTCATAAAAGCCATACTCATGCCGATTTCATGACTGACATTGTTACCATAAATATAAGAAGTCAACGTCAATGTACCTACCATTATCCCTTGCCAAATAATCGTCCACCATAAACCGTGCGCAAAGAAACTTTCATCTTTCGGTCTTGGCTTTTCATTCATAATATCATCTGCCGGAGGCTCCATTCCCAAAGCGAAAGCAGGAAGAGTATCCGTAACCAAATTTACCCATAATAAATGAACCGGCATTAAAGGAACTCCTAAACTTATAAATCCTAACGAATTAATCAAGCTTGCCACAAAGATTGTAATAACTTCTCCGATATTACTGGACAATAAGAAATGAACGTCTTTTTTAATATTGTTGTATATTCCACGCCCTTCTTTTACCGCCGCAATAATTGTCGCAAAATTATCATCGGTTAAAATCATATCCGCAGCATTTTTGGTAACGTCGGTACCGGTAATACCCATGGCACAGCCGATATCCGCCGCCTTAAGAGCCGGAGAGTCGTTTACTCCATCACCGGTCATAGCGACAACCTTACCTTTTCTTTGCCACATATTGACGATTCTAACCTTATGTTCCGGAGCAACTCGGGCATAAACGGAAATATTTTCAATTTCTCTTTCCAAAGTTGCATCATCCATTTCATTCAGCATTTGCCCGGTTACGGCTTTTTGATCGCCTTCTAAAATTGTTAATTGTTTTGCAATTGCACTGGCGGTAGTAACATGATCGCCCGTAATCATAACCGTTCTGATTCCGCCCTTTTTAGCATCTAAAATCGCATCTTTAACTTCAACACGTGGAGGGTCAATCATCCCGATTAATCCCACAAATTCCATATCAACTTCAATTTGATCGCTTTCCAACATTAAAGGAAAGGCTTCCCATTTACGCTTCGCTACGGCTAAAACTCTCAAAGCATCATTAGCCATAGTTTCATTAGCTTCTTTAGCATCCGCAAAAGTATTATTACATCTTGCCATTATTACATCGGGAGCACCCTTTGTAAAACTGTAAATGCCGTCTTCAGTATTATAAAATACGGTCATCATTTTTCTTGTTGAATCAAAAGCTATTTCATTTTGACGAGTATATGTTTTGCTTAACAATTCTTTGGATTCGCCCATTTTTAATGAAGCTTCCACCATGGCGATTTCAGTAGGATCGCCTATAGTCACTCTTTCGTTACCTTCACCTTTTATTTCAGCGTCGCTGCACAAGGTGAAATATCTTAATAATTCTTTAACGCTGTCATCGCCGGTAAAATCTTTTATACCCTCTTCAGTATATGTTTTTACCACGGTCATTTTATTTTGCGTTAATGTACCCGTTTTATCGGAACAAACTACGGATGCGCTACCCAAAGTTTCCACCGCCGGAAGTTTTCTGACAATGGCATTTTTCTTAACCATCTTGGTAACCCCTAAAGAAAGGACAATTGTAACAACGGTAGCCAATCCTTCGGGAATTGCCGCAACCGCCAGAGCGACAGCCGTTTTAAAAG
>JBHAFN010000239.1:0-4352 GCA_041856105.1 Bacillota bacterium | reverse complement strand
GAAGAATTAGCCAATTTGCTTGCTAAAGAAAACAGTACCAGCAGCTATTATGATAATATAATTGCCAATAATGCAGAATTGGAAGAAAAAGTTAAGCTGTTAACTTCTCAATTGGAAGATTATAACAAAACGGTAAGTGAAAATCAGGCTTTAAATACTGAAGTATTATCTTTAAAGGAACAGGTAAAAAATTTAATTTTAAAAACGGAAAAACATGATCAAATTAAAAAGACTGATGAACAATCGGAAATAGAGCTTAAACTTGCGTCAACTCTTGAAACTTTAAATGAGTTAAAAGATAAAGTTGAATTATTACAATCATCCAATGATATTCTCACCAGACATCTGGAAGAACAAAGAACAAAAAACAGAGAAATATTAAGTTTATCCGATAATAAAAATATTTCCGTTGAAAAAACAAAATCAAAAAGCACTTATACGGAAGAAGAATTATTTGAAGGTATATAAAATACATATTGACGGCTAAGTTTAACCTAAGCCGTTTTTATATTAAAAAAGGAGTTCTTGCCAAACGGCAATAACTCCTTAATATTTATAAATGAATTTTTAAATTTAGCCTAATGAAGCTTTAATGAACCATAATTGTTTGCCGTAGTATTCAATATGTTCTTCAAATAGGGCAGCTGAAGTAAACCATCCTTCTTCATCACACTTATTTCTTAAAGCAAACGCTTCATCATGTAATGATTTGATATCGGCAGCTAAAATTTCCAATACTTCTTTGGCATTAAATTTTTTCGCATCAATTTCTTTAATGGTGGCATTTGCCAAATAGTCGCTCAATTTGGAATCGGGAGTAACTCCGTAAATCTTTTGGATTTCCGCAACCGCATCAAAGTATTCGAATGTCTGATCATACAGCGATTCGGTAAATGAATGAATGGCGGTAAATTGTAATCCTTCAACATTCCAGTGAAGATTATGCAATTTAAAAGTCATTATTGCCAAGTTAGCTAAATATTGATTAAATTCTTTTTGCAATTTCATAATTTTTTCTCCTTATTGATAATTATTATCAATTACAAAATTATTATAACACAGTTCTTATTGTTTACAACAATAATGCTTAAGCTTCTTTTTGGATTCTTCTTGGACGAGGTTTTTCTTGGGTTTGTTGCATTGCCGACTTGGAATTCAGGATAACCGGAATTACAATCGGATTACGATTTGTCTTTTGGAAAAGGTAAGGTTCCAAGGATGATTTAATACAGTTCTTTAATTCGCCGAAGGTGGTTTTTTGAAGCATTTTTTCTTTTAAGGCTTCATAAACAATCATCTCGGCTTCTTTTAACAGGGTATGTGATTCCTTAATAAAGACAAATCCTCTGGAAACAATGGAAGGTCTGCATAAAATTTTATTGTATTTGGAATTGATAGCTACAATTACCGCCACCATTCCGTTATCAGCCAATAATTGTCTGTCTTTAATTACAGATGTCGATAATCCGGAAATATCGTTGCCGTCAACATAAATATCATCGGTTGGAATTCTTTCCTTGGCATTAAAACAAATTTCGTTTCTTAAGGCGACAACATCGCCGTTGGCACATATAAAACAATTGTTTTTATCAACTCCCGTTTCAATAGCCGTATCCATATGTTGTTTTAACATCTTATATTCGCCGTGCATCGGCATAAAGTATAATGGTTTAATTAATTGCAACATTAATTTTTGTTCTTCCTGAGTGGCATGCCCGGTGGTATGTAGGGAGGTTAACGGTGAATTGACCACGACGTTTGCTCCGACTCTGGTAAGCTGATTTACCACTGCGGATACACTCATATCGTTGCCCGGAATCGGACTGGAGGAGAAGATAACCGTATCCCCCGGAATTATTTTAATAAAACGATGAGTACCGTTGGCAATCCTGCTTAAAGCAGCCATAGGTTCTCCTTGTGAGCCTGTACAAACAATACATATTTTATTGGCAGGTAAACTGTTCAATTCGTTAGGACCGATAAAACTGCTTTCCGGAATATTGATTACCTTTTGCTTGCGAGCTATTTCTACAACATTTTCCATCGATCTGCCGAATACGGCTACTTTTCTTCCGCAGGAAACCGCCGCCTCCAAAATTTGATTGACTCTTAAGACATTGGACGCAAATGTCGATACCAATAATCTTCCCGGAGTTTTACGCATTTGCTCTTTTATTACGGAGGCAACTTTCTTTTCCGATAACGAAAAGCCCGGCACTCCGGAGTTTGTCGAATCACTTAATAATAAAGTAACTCCGATTTGCCCGATATAAGCCATTTTTTGGTAGTCCGAATTTCTGCCGATCGGGGTCAGGTCAAACTTAAAATCTCCCGTATGCACAACCCTTCCGTTAGGAGTGTTGATCAAAACGCCCAAACTGTCGGGAATGGAGTGGGTAGTATTAAAAAATCCGACACTGAAATGCTTTGTTTGAATTCGGCTGTCATCATTAATCTCTTTGATTTTTACCGCCTTGGTCAATCTTCTTTCTTCAAGTTTTTTATTGATTAACGCTATGGCAAATTTAGGGGCATATATTTCATTGACTTTAACCTTTTGGATAAAGAAAGGAATTGCTCCGATATGATCTTCATGACCGTGAGTAATAATTACCGCCTTGATTTTGTTTTGATTTTTAGTCAAATAAGAAAAATCGGGAATGACATAATCGACACCCAGCAAGCCTTCTTCCGGAAATAATACTCCGCAGTCTATCACAATGATTTCATCATCATGTTCTAAACAGTACATATTTTTTCCTACTTCGCCCAGCCCGCCCAAGGCATATACCATAGTATCTGTTTTTCTGTCCAATTGATATTCAACTTTATTTACATTAAAAGATGTTTTTGTTTTTTTGGGTCTACCTTTGGTAGGTTTATTGTCTTCTTTCATAGTACCTCTTTTCTAAATAACTAATGCGTTTTCGATTTCTTTAAAAGGTTCTTCTTTATTAATATGATCATAAAACAGAACGCCTTCAAAATGATCCAACTCGTGCTGTATAACTATAGCAAGATAACCTCTGGCTCTTAAAGTAATATACTCATTTTTTAATAAATCATAGCCCTCTACGGTTATTCTGGCATTTCTGATTACGAAACCGGGATGTTCGCTTACAACCGACAAACATCCTTCTCCGTTTTCCAAATAGGCTTTTTGAACCGATCTGGAAACAATCTTCGGATTTACCAGACAATATTCATGAAGAACTTGGTTATCATTCTTATCGGTTTCATAAAACCGTATTGCGGTCATTCTTTTAGGAATACCGACCTGTATTGCACTGATACCGACCGCAGGTCTTAAATTTTTACTTTCAGCCAATTCGGGATCAATTGATTCTTTTACATATGTAAGCATATCCATCATTAATTTTTTATCTTCCTTGGATAAAGGAAGCTTAACAACTTTTGATTTAGTACGCATTAAAGGGTCATCGTCTTTTATTATTGTTTCATTATTTATTAACATAAAATACCTCAAGTCCATAATACCAAAAATATTATAAAAAGTACAAAAGAAAAGCAACTTTTATGCTAGAATTAAGCAGAGGTCATAATTAAATGGAAAACGGGAAATCAACAAATCCGATTCGTATGCCTGCATATGCAGACAAATTTATTAACTATAGCATGCTTGCTCTTGCTGTTTTCGGCTTGGCTATGGTTATCAGTTCAAGTATGGGAATTGCAGTCGGAGATAATTCCTATTTGATCAAAACCGCAGTCAAGCAAGTGGTTTTCACCTTGGCAGGTTATGTAGCCATGATATTTATGGCAAAACAATTCAACTTCAAATTACTTAAAAATAATGCCAACTTAATAATTGTGCTTACAATATTTGTTCTATGCTTCGCTTTGGCGTTTCCTCCCGTAGGGGGAGCCAGAGCATGGATTAAAATTCCGTTTCCGGGCATAGAAGTAACCTTACAGCCGTCAGAGTTTTCTAAAATATCAATTATATGTATTATATCCGCATATTTGGGAGATTTAAAGAAAAAAATGACTAAAGCCAGCGATATTTTTAAAGCGCCGCTAGTATTTGTTTTATTAAGCGTATTGATTGTTATTATTTTACAAAGAGATTTAGGATCGGGGGTAGTAATGTTCGGGATTGCCTACATATGTTTTTTAATTCCCAAACATGAACAGTTAAGAAAATACCAATTCTGGATGATATCTTTTTTTGTATTATTTTTGATATTCGTGATTATCTTATTTTCTCCTATAGGAGAGGGAATAGTTGAAATATTACCGCTTCAGCCTTATCAAAAAAACAGGATATTATCGGCAATCAATCCGTTTATCGATCGTTATAATACCGGTTATCAATTAATTAACGGATTAAT
>JBHAFN010000238.1:0-2836 GCA_041856105.1 Bacillota bacterium | reverse complement strand
TTGGTTTCTGCATTTTTTCCGTATGGGAATTTTTGTCGGCGCGCTGGCAGTGCTTTTTTTAGCGTATCAATTTTATAAAAAGCAATTAACGCAAGGCATTATTATTCCTGTTGATAGCATTTTAGTTGTTTTGGGATTAATTATATTCAGCACCGTTCCTTTGATTATTAACGGAACAAAAGATTTTTCCGTTGTGCTGATGTACTGTAAATTGTTAATCTTATTCGGATTCGGCATCGTTATTTATAATCTTTTTTATCGAATAGAAACGGCTGACGGGAAGCTAATGCAGGATTTAAAATTCGGTATTATCGTGCAAGCGGTTTTTGGTTTTCTTGCACTATGCGGAATTCAAATTATAATTGATTTTGTGCTGTCAACCAATGTAGTCCTACCGAGATTTTATGGTTCCGAACAGGAATATCGTTTATATAACGTTACTTCATCGGCATTTTTCCAATTAAGTATTTTTTACTTAATGCTGTTACATTTCGTATTGGCATACAATGAAAAAGAAAATACAATTTCATCTTTTTATATTTTCTTAATTTTATTTATTGGTGTTATTTCAGGCAGAACTTTTTTCACTTTTTCCGTATTAAGTATTTTATTATATTTTAAACTTCGTTATATTCCGGTATTAATTCTGTTCGGAGGGATCGTATTGGCATTAGCAAAATTCTATCCTGAACATCCTTATGTCGCTCATGCGTTAGAACCGGTAATTAATATATTAAACGGCGGAGAATCCCTCAGTTCTTCAACGGATACGTTAATGAATAAGCATTTGTTTTTACCTGAAATTAAACAATTTATTATGGGAGACGGTTATTATTTTACCGAAACAAGACGCTATTACGGCGGGACAGACTCCGGTTTTCTACGTCAAATTTTATATGGCGGAGCGCTATATTCTTTAGTTTGTTTCTTATTTACTGCCTTTTTTATTAGAAAAATAGCGTTGAATTGGTTTGCAGGCAGTTGGAAATTTACGCTTTCCGCATTATTTATTTTAAGCGTATTAAATATTAAAGCGGATGCTTATGCTTTCCCCGGAATAATGATGATATTTTTAATGTTTTTATCGTTATTTGGTACGCAAGGGAAAAATATGATTTTATTTAAACAGGGTCGAAATTAATTATGTTTAGTATAATCGTTCCTTCTTATAACCGTAATGCGGAAATCGCCGCTTTATTAGAAAGCTTGGAACAACAAACGGTTAAAAATTTTGAAGTGGTTGTAGTGGACGATTGTTCGCAAAACGCGGTGAAAATCGACCGCACTTTTAGCTTTCCCGTACATATTATTCGCAATACACAGAATGCGGGACCGGCGGAAAGCCGCAATATCGGGGCGAGAACGGCAAATAACGAATGGTTACTGTTTTTAGATGATGACGATCGTTTTGCCGATGAGAAATGTGCCTTGTTGAGCGAAGCGATTAATCAACATCCTGAAATTAACTTTATTTATCATCCGGCGGAATGTTTAATGGTAAATGAAAATTTTACTTATTTTACCCACCCTTATGAAAATATTAAGGATCTGACGTTGGATAATATCTTAGCGGTAAATAAAATCGGCGGAATGCCGATGATTGGCATTAAAAAAGATTTCTTTTTTAATGTCGGCGGATTATCGAGCGAACTAAAATCATTGGAAGATTACGATTTCTTATTAAAAGTAGTATCCAATCAGAATTTTTCGCCAAAATATATTAATCAACCCTTAACTAAATGTACTTTTCACACTAAAAGAGCGAGCGTATCCACTAATACAACGAATACGGAGAAAGCGATTGTTTATATTCAACAACATTATGTGAAAACAGAGCAACAAAAAAAGAACTTTTATTTAAATTCTCTCTATATGTTGGCTTATCCGAATATTATGAATTTGTCTCGTAAAGCGGCAAAATATTATTTTGCGATGTTTAAGTGTGATTATAATTTGAGAAGTTTGGTTATTGCACTGATTATATTAATTTCACCTAAATTAATGATTAACTTAAAAAGGTTTATTTGATGAAGTTTTCGGTTTTAATGTCTTTATATATTAAAGAACAACCTGCATTTTTGACGGATTGTTTGAAAAGTTTGGTGCGGCAAACTTATCCCGCAGATGAAATTATATTAGTGTTGGACGGTGAAATAACTCCCGAATTAAGACAGGTTATTGATGAATTTATTACGGTATTACCGTTAAAACTGATTCCTTTAGCGCAAAATGTGGGATTAGGCAAAGCATTAAATGAGGGAATTAAACATTGTTCCAACGAATGGATTTTCCGTATGGATACCGATGATATTTGTTATCCGGAACGTTTTGCCAAACAAGTCGAATTTATTGAGAAAAATCCGGATGTAGTATTATTCAGCACTCAGATTGCAGAATTTGATCAGACACCGGAAAATATTTTAAGTGTTCGTGAAGTACCGATTTCTTTTGAGGAAATTATCCGTTTTAATAAAATACGTTCCCCGTTTAATCATATGACGGTGGCTTATAAAAAATCCGTATTGGAAGAGGTCGGCGGATATCAGCATCATTTATTTTTGGAAGATTATAATTTATGGAACCGAATTATCGCCAAAGGTTATAAAGTCGGTAATTTACCCGATATTTTGTTGTATGCCAGAACCAACGGTAATGCGATGATCGGGCGACGTCGTGGCATAATTTATGCCAAAAGCGAATGGAAGCTGTTCAAATTAAAATATCAACTGGGTATTCAAGGTTTATTAGGCGGATTTATGACGTTTTTAATGCGTACTCTGCCTAGATTATTGCCGGTGTTTATGTTGAAATTGTTATATAAAAAAGTCAGAAAATA
>JBHAFN010000237.1:0-5630 GCA_041856105.1 Bacillota bacterium | reverse complement strand
TTTCTTATGGCTTCCTGTCTTACTCTTGTGGCACTGCATATTTCCTCAAATACTTGCGCATCGGGATATTTTTCTAAACAAACATCGATTAAATGTTTAATGTCCAACAGACTCATGGTAGTTTGATTGGTAATTAAAACGTTGTTTAAATTTTCCAGTTCATTTATATCTTGTATATCGCTTACCAAATGAACTTTATTGCTTAAGGCGATTACGCCTTCGGTTTCCGGATGAGTTTTTTTACCGATATAAATTACATCACCGTCTTTGATATGCTTTTTAACGATTTCATGCGTTCTTATGACATCAACGCATGTCGCATTGACAATTTCCAGTCCTTTAGCCTTTGCTTTTTCTACAACCGCATCACTTACGCCGTGAGCGGTAAAAATAACTATTCCTTCGTTTACTTCATCAAGCAGTTCCAATCTGGTTTTTCCTTTTTGTTCCAAACAGACAATGCCCATTTTCTCGCAGGCTTCGACAACGTATTTATTATGAACTATCATTCCCAACATGGTTACTTTTTTGTTAGGATGGGCAAGTTTGGTTTTTTTGGCAATATCAATCGCTTTTACTACCCCTTTACAATATCCTCTGGGGGTTACGGCTTTAATTTCCATTAAAGTTTAATCCTTTCTTAATTAATTATAACCTAGTATAATACATATGCGAGGTTATAAGCTATGAAAATGTTTAAAGATTATAAATTTAGTGAATATACGAAAAAATTTATTGAGCTTAATAAATTTGAAAAACCGACCTTGATTCAGGAAGAAGTTATTCCTCAAGTTTTAAAGCATCGTGATATTGTGGCGATTTCCGCAACCGGTACGGGTAAAACTCATTCCTTTTTAATTCCGCTAATGGAAATGATCGATCCCGATTTAAAGCAGGTGCAGGCGGTCATCAGCGCTCCGACCAGAGAATTGGCCATGCAGATATATAATATGGCAAAATTAATGGTTAAAGCCGATTCAAGATTAAATATCAAACTCATTACCGGCGGAATCAATAAAGAAAAAATGATTGAATCTTTAAAGGTTCAGCCCCATATCGTTATCGGTACGCCGGGAAGAATTAAAGATTTATTTTTAAATGAATCGATCTTAAGGGTGGATAGTGCCGATATATTTGTTTTGGATGAAGCGGATATGACTTTGGAATACGGTTTTTTAGAGGATGTGGACGCCATTTGCGGCAGAATGAGCAACAATCTGCAAATGTTGGCGTTTAGTGCCACCATTCCGTTGGAACTTAAAAATTTCTTAAAAAAATACATGCATAATATCAAGCTGATTGATTTAAGTAAAAACGAAGCCTCTCAAGCAAACATCATTCATACATTAGTTCCGTGCAAACATTTATCCTATAGTGAAACCATTTTAAATCTTAAGGACGGTTTTATGCCTTATGTGTGTCTGATCATCGCCAATACCAGGGAAGAAGCCGGAAAGATTGCCGATGATTTAAGAAATCATCATTTGGATATTATTGAACTACACGGCGGACTGGAACAAAGAGAGAGAAAACAAGCCATGAAACAGCTGATAAACATCAAGGCTTCTTATGTTGTGGCAACGGATATCGCTTCAAGAGGTATTGATATCGAGGGAATTACTCATGTCATCTCCTGCGGATTTCCCAATGATTTGGATTTTTATATTCACAGGGCGGGAAGAACGGGGAGAAACAATCGGGAAGGTACCTGTTTTGCCTTATATAAAGACAATGATGAAAAGGCGATTAAGGCCTTGATGAATAAAGGAATTATCTTCGAACATAAATCTTTTAAAAACGGAGTTTGGAAGAATTTAAAACCTTACGGGGAAAAAAGAATTCCCAAAAACGATTTAACGGAAAAGGAAATTGCCAAAAAGCTTACCAAGAAAGCCCAAATCGTTAAGCCCGGTTATAAAAAGAAAAGAAAAGCGGAAATAGAAAAAATTAAGCGCAAGGAAAAAAGAGATTTTATTAAAGCCCAAATTAAAGCCCAAAGAAAAGAGTTTTTTAAAAAACAACAACGTTTAAAAAGCAGAGGTGAACAATGAAAATAGGCAGTCATGTAAGTTTAAGCGCTCCCGATTATTTATTACAGGCGGTAAAAGAGGCATTGAGTTATGAGGCAAATGCCTTGATGATTTATACCGGCGCTCCTCAAAATACGATTAGAAAATCGGTTAAATCATTTAAAGTTAAAGAGGCTTTGGCTTTGATGAAAGAAAACGATATCGAGTTAAGCAGTCTGGTTGTCCATGCGCCGTACATCATTAATTTAGCCAACAAGATCAAACCCGAAACAAGAGAGCTGGCGATAGATTTTTTAAAAAAGGAAATTAAGCGGGTAGAGGAAATAGGGGCAAGTTATTTGGTGTTACATCCGGGCAGTCATGTAAATCAGGGAGAAGAAGTCGGTTTAAACGCCATTGTAGAAGGCTTAAACGAAGTGGTCGATAAAAATACCGCCGTAATGATTTTGCTGGAAACGATGGCCGGAAAGGGCAGTGAGTTGGGTAAAACCTTTGAAGAATTGAAATATATTTTAGATCGGGTTAATTGTCCGGAAAAATTCGGGGTTTGTTTGGATACATGCCATATTAACGATGCCGGTTATGATATAGCTGATTTTGACAATGTATTAAAACAATTTGACGAGATAATCGGTTTGGATAGAATTAAGGTTATCCATGTAAACGATTCTAAAAATATCAAAGGGGCAAGAAAAGATCGTCATGAAAATATCGGAAAGGGTACCATCGGTTTAGCTATTTTGAAATATGTGGTAAATCATCCTTTATTTGACGATAAAATAAAAATTTTAGAAACTCCATGGGTTGATAATGTTCCAATTTACAAGGAAGAAATAAAACTTTTGCGGGGATAATTTAAGTAAACAGAAGAACGATGAAGAAACCGATACTTATAAACGGGGCAAATTTTAGCGTTCTTTTTTTAATGAAAAACAAGGCTGCAAGACAACTTATCAATAAAGCCCATATAAAAAGATAAACGTTTAGATGAAGCGATAAAGCGCTCAATAATTTAATATCGCCAAAACCCACCACCTTTATTAAAGAAAGTACCGTTCCGACAAATAAAATGATCAAAGCCTTATCCAAGTAATGAAAATTACCTAAACACATAATGATAAACCAACATAAATCGGGAATTTCTCCGGTTTTAATATCTACCGCACTTGCCATATAAAGCATGGAAAAAACAATAAATAAAGTCAGTCCGTTTTCTTTATAAACAGACAGTAAACAATATACAATTAAGAAAATAATTTCAATAATAAATAAATCAGGCGGAATTTTATGACGACAATGGCGACATCTTCCTTTTAAAAAGATAAAACTGAAAAGAGGAATTAAATCATAAAACTTTATTCGTTTTTTACAGCATATGCAATAGCTGTAGGGTTTAATCAAATAATGCGGATATCGATCAATTAAGCATTGAATAAACGATGCGTAGATTACGGAAAATAATAGCATACCTTTCTCCTTGTGATATAATAAATTATAGTTAAAAAAATAATTAATCCCGGGAGATGTTATGTTATATATTAATAATCTTAAAAAAAGCTTTAATAAAAAGGAAGTTTTGAAAAATATAAGTATTCATGTAGAACCTAAAGAAATATTCGGATTTATCGGTCATAACGGAGCCGGTAAAACAACGACCATAAAATGTATAGTCGGTATTTTGGATTTTGAAGAAGGGAATATTTTAATAAACGGCAACAGCATTAAGGAAAATCCTATCGCCTGTAAAAAAGAATTGGCTTATATTCCCGATAATCCGGACATTTATGAATATATGAGCGCAATAAAATACTTGGAATTTATTGCCGGCGTTTTTCAGATGAATAAGGATTTGTTTAATGAAAGAGTAAATGCATTGGCTAAGGATTTTGAAATATATGAGCGTTTAGGTGATGAAATCAAATCGTATTCCCACGGCATGAAACAAAAATTGGTTTTGATCAGCGCTTTGATGCATACGCCCAAATTACTGATTTTAGATGAACCGTTTGTCGGTTTGGATCCTAAATCGTCCTTTATCTTGAAGAATAAGATGAGAGAATTGTGTGCCGCAGGTTCAAGTATTTTTTTCAGTACACACGTTTTGGAGGTGGCTCAAAAGCTTTGTGATAAGATTGCGATCATCAAGGATGGAGAAATAATATTACATGGAGAAACGGATTCGATAATTAGCGATGATAAATCATTGGAAGATATCTTTTTGGAGCTTGAAGGATGAAGATAACTTTATTGTTACTTAAAAATGAATTGATTAAGCTGTTTGCCGTCAGTCTGAAATTTAAAGTAAGGGGAATCGGACTTATCGGATTGTTTGCCTTGGGGATAAGCTTATTATCGACTTATTACGGGATTATGCTTATTAAAACCGCTTCTTTAAGCAATGCTTATTTGATTTTATATTTTTTGGGAATCGTTACCTATTGCGTGGTAATTTTTTCGAGTTTAAGCACTATCGGTTATTTGTTCGGGGCAAGTGATTTTGATTTATTAATGGCATTACCCATAAAAAAAGAAACCATCATGTTTTCCAAGATGGCCGGTTTTATTTTAATTCAAATATTTTATTGTTTCTTTATTTCCGTACCGATTTATATAATTTACGGCAACTATACCAATGCCGATATAATGTTTTATCTGTTATCCGTTTTAGGTTGTCCGTTTACGATTATTACTCCTTGTTTTATCGCTTTTATTATCGGTATTACAGTTAAGAAGTTATCCGGAAAGTCCAAATACAATCAATTGATTAAAGCGTTGTTATCAATTCTTTTAATTACGGCGGTATTTATCACGAGTTTATTTGTAAATAACGCTAACATAGCTTATTTTATAGAAAGGATTGTCGATAATTCCAAAGTATTCTTACCGTTAATTCATTTATATGTCTACGGAATAATGAATACGGAAATGATCTATTGGCTTTTAGCGGTTTTATGTAATATTATTTTATTATTTTTACTTGTTTATTTATTTGCCAACGTGTTTGTCAAACTTAATTTGGATAATAATGTCGGCTATAAGGTAAATAATTTCAAATTAACAAAGATCTCTTTGGATAATATTAAGATTTTATTAATAAAAAAAGAATTTAATCGCTTTTTTACCAATATCCCTTATATGATTAATTTAGGTTCCGGTATTATTATGTCGATTATCGGGGTAGGTTATATTGTAATTAACGGACAAGCGACAATAAACTTAATCAAGGAACTTTTAAAGTTGAATGATATCGGTGATTCTATATGTCATCTTTCAATGTTTGCCTTGGGGCTTAGTGCCCAAATGAACTGTATAAGCTGCGGTTCCGTATCTTTGGAAGGGAAAAACTTTTGGTTGTTAAAGAGTTTACCCGTTAAAGCCGTTGACATATTTTTTGCCAAGGTATTTGTTAATTTTATTATTGTATGTGTACCGGGTTTGATTTGTTATTACATTATCGCTTTGTTGTTTGCGTTTAATTGGTTGTGGTATTTATGGGGAGCGCTTTATTTTATTTTACTCGGATTGTTTGTGGGCATGATCGGATTAATCTTTAATCTGCATTTTCCGAAATTGCATTATGATCAGGAAATTAAGGTTATT
>JBHAFN010000236.1:0-3034 GCA_041856105.1 Bacillota bacterium | reverse complement strand
TCCTTTACAAACTCTTCAATGGATTCATTAATCATCGCTTCCGTCAAGTTTCTGAAAACAAATATTTTGGTTAATGCCCCTTCTTCGTTAAAGGCTCTTTCCATATCATATTCACAATTGGTACCGGGAAATACCGGAATTAAAACCTTAACTTCATCTACCGGATTTTTGGCCTTAAACACCTTATCTACCCGATAACTGATTGCTTTGACATCTTTTTCTTTTACTTCAGCATATCTCGGATAAAGTTCATCAAAGGTTTTAAACCATGCTGCTAAAGCTTCTTCCTTATTGATTTCTATATCGTTAATTTTATAATTACCGTCAGTAAGCTCACCCAAATAATGATAGAAAGGCGCATTCAGTTTTTCTTTTGTTTCAACAATAATAGCCCCCGGAATAAAATCCAACAGATTTAAATCACTTTCCAACTTAAATCCCAAATTATTTCCGAAACTGCCTTTAAATAAACCGGCTAAAATACCTCCCTCTTCAACCACATAGCTACTTAATATCTCCTCATTAAGTCTTTCCACCTCTTTAAAGATGGTTTTATAGGCGGAAAGTTCCGGATAACCGTTTTCAATGATCGGAATAAATACTCCCAGTTTATTATTAACACTCTTAAATTCATTGCTTATAACTCTGTTTACATCGCCGGCACTGCATGCAATCGAGATTAAGGTCGGACATACATCATGTTCATTAAAACTGCCCGACATGCTGTCCTTACCCCCGATAGCCGCAAGCTTAAAATAATCAAGTACGCTAAAAGCGCCAAGCAATGCGGAGGTAACCTTCCCCCAACGATAACTGTCTTTATTTAATCTTTCAAAATACTCTTGGAAAGAGAAATAAATGTCACTTAGCTTATTGCCGCAAGCTATTGTTTTAGCCATGGAAAGCAAAACGCTGTACATGCTTCCCGTAAAACAGGAAAATTTCATTAATTTGGGATCGAAACCGTAAGCCAAAGTAGAGGTTTTATTGGTCTTTCCGCTTCTAATAGGAAATTTCTGCATGGAAACCTGAGTAGGAGTTAACTGTGTTTTACCGCCAAAAGGCATTAACACTGTCGTAGAGCCGATCGACGCATCAAACATTTCCACCAAACCTTTTTGACAAGCGACATTTTTATCACTTAACATCTTTAAAATATTTACTTTATTAACTTCCACATTTTCAAAAGGATTTTCCGCCTTACTATCGGTAATTAAAACATCAACCACTTGTCGATAACCGGCACTGTCGATAAACTCCCTCTTCAAATCAACGATCACTTCATCCTCATAAACCATAATCATCCGTTTATTGTTTGTGACTTTGGCTACCTCATATGCTTCAAGGTTTTCATCAAAGGCCAGCTTAATAAATAAATCCTTATCTTCTTTACTTACTACCACCGCCATTCTTTCCTGAGATTCGCTTATGGCAATTTCCGTTGCATTTAAACCGGCATATTTACATCTGACTTTGGATAAATCGATTAATAACCCTTCCGCAAGCTCACCAATCGCCACACATACTCCCCCGGCTCCGAAATCATTACATTTCTTGATTAATTTACTGCAGGCAGGATTTCTAAACAACCGTTGAATTTTTCTTTCTTCAGGCGCATTTCCTTTTTGAACCTCCGAGGCACTCTTTTTTAAAGATTCCACGTTATGGGTTTTACTTGAACCGGTCGCCCCCCCGATTCCGTCTCTTCCCGTTCTTCCCCCAAGTAAAATAACCACATCCCCTTCCTGAGGTTTTTCCCTTTTAATATCATCGGCTTTTACGGCTCCGACCACCGCCCCCATTTCCAAATGCTTAGCTACATAATCATCATGATAAATTTCTTTGACAAAGGTGGTAGGCAAACCGATTTGATTACCGTAAGAACTGTTTCCCGCACTGCTTCCCTTAGAAATTTTTCTTTGGGACAGTTTCCCCTTTAAAGTTTTATCAAGTGGAGTAAACACATCGCCGCTGCCGCTGATTCTCATGGCCTGATAGACGTAACTTCTTCCGCTGAGCGGATCTCTTATTGCCCCGCCGATGCATGTACTTGCCCCGCCATAAGGTTCTATTTCGGTCGGATGATTATGCGTTTCGTTTTTAAACATCATTAACCATTTTTCATTAACCCCGTCATTATCCACATTGACAAATACCGAACAGGCATTAATCTCATCACTGACTTCCACATCATTTAATAAACCTTTACTTCTTAAATATCTGGCATTAACGGTAGCCATATCCATTAAAGTAATCGGTTTATCCTCTCTGTTTAATTCTTTTCTGATTGATAAATATCTTTTAAAAGCATTTTCAATTTTTTCCTTATACAATACGTCTTTAATTTCAATGTTGTTTAATTTGGTTTCAAAAGTGGTATGACGACAATGGTCGCTCCAATATGTATCCAAAACTCTAAGTTCCGTTTCGCTAGGATCACGGTTTTCCTTAACAAAATATTCCTGAACAAGCTTTAAATCTTCCAAGTGCATCGCTAAAGACATTTCCTTAAGAAAATCAGCCAATTTTAAATCATTCAAATTAATAAAGCCGGTTAAAGATTTAAGTTTACTCTTTTCAACATTTAAATCGATATTCATTTTATTCATATCCTTAACCCTGTTTTCAATAGGGTTTATCAGATATGATTTTACTTTTTCCAAATCAACTTCGCCTTCAAAAATAATCACTTTCCCGCAAGTTACTTCAGCTTCGCTTTTGGAAGATAAAAGTTTAAGACATTGAGTTGCACTGTCCGCTCTTTGATCATATTGCCCGGGTAAACTTTCCATTGCTAAATAAGTTTTATCTGACAAGTCCAAATCAAAATAAACGTCATCGCTTACCACTTCACCAAATACAGTTTTAACAGCTTGTTTTAAAACCTCTTCTTCAACATTAAACACGTCATACACAAGTACAATTCTTAAAGAATTGATATTTAAGTTTAAATTTTCATTTAAATCGTTTAACAAATCAACGGCTTCTATGTTAAAACCCGCCTTTTTTTCGGTATATACTCTTTTATTTATTG
>JBHAFN010000235.1:0-4876 GCA_041856105.1 Bacillota bacterium | reverse complement strand
TTACCCAAATCGGTTTTATTCAAGGCTTGTTTTAAATCCTCTTTTAAAGCATTATAGCTTTTTTCGGTTCTAAGTCTGGCAAACCCCTTAGTCATTGCCCCGACATTTTTAGAAATGGACATATTATTGTCGTTAAAAACAATAATTATTCTTCTTTTTTCACTTCCGATTTCATTTAAAGCTTCTAAAGCCATTCCGCTGCCCAAAGCCCCGTCTCCGATAATCGGTACCACATGGTAGTCCTCACGGTTTAAATCTCTGGCAATAGCCATTCCCAAAGCGGCACTTAAAGAAGTGGAACTATGTCCCGCCTCCCAAACGTCATGAATTGATTCGCTGCGTTTTTGAAAGCCGCTTATACTATTATATTGTCTTAATTTTACAAAATCCTTACTTCTTCCCGTTAAAATTTTATGAGTATAGGATTGATGTCCGACATCAAAAAAGATTTTATCTTCGGGGCTTTTAAAAACCTTATGTAAAGCAATGGTTAATTCGATTACCCCTAAATTACTTGCCAGATGTCCCCCGGTTTTAGAAATGGAGTTGATTAAAAATTGACGAATTTGATTAGCCAATATTTGACACTCTTTAGTATTCATCTCTTTTAAAAACTCCGGATTTTCAATCTTAGTTACATCCATAATTACACCTAATTCTTTCTGTTTGCCATTTTTAAGATCAAATCAACTAAATATTCCCCGTTAAAACCGTCAACTCTTTTTAATGCGGCAATACTTTCTTCATATAATGACTGCATATAAGTTACGGCATTATCCAAACCCAAGACATTTACCCCGGTAAGTTTATCGTTTAATATGTCGCTGCTTGTTTTACCCAATTCTTCTTTACAGCTTGTTACATCCAGAATATCATCTTGGATTTGAAAAGCCAATCCGATATCGAAACCGATTTTTTCAAAAACATTTGTCAATTCTTCCCGATCACACAATACACATGCCATTTTTAAAGGAGCGGTAATCAGCATTCCGGTTTTATGATGATGTACGGTTTTTAAATATTCAAAAGTATTTGCGCCATTTACAAACATATCCGCCTCCTGACCGTAAATCATCCCGTTTGCTCCGGAAGATGACGCAAGTATATTGATACACTTTACCAGTTTATCGCTTTTTACGGCGGCTTTACTCATTAAATTAAAGGCTTCGGTCAATAAAGCATCTCCCGCTAAAATTGCCGTGGCTTCATCATATTCGATATGACAGGTGTTTTTTCCTCTTCTCAAGTCGTCGTTATCCATTGCCGGCAAGTCGTCATGGATTAAAGAGTAGGTATGGATCATCTCAAGAGCGACCGCAAAATTGTCAAGATCAATAATCTCTTTACCGAAGCCTTTTACGGCTGCGTATAAAAGCCTGGGTCTAAGTCTTTTCCCTCCTGCCAGTAAAGAATAAAGCATCGCCTCTTTAACCCTGCTATCCTTAAGATAAGCAAGCTTACGCACTATTAAATCATTCATTAATTATTTCCTCGATTTGAAGCTCAAATGCCTTTAATTGTTTATCACACAATTTACTGAGCTTTAATCCTTCTTCAAATAATTTGATGGTTTCATCTAATGGTTGTTCATTTTTTTCCAACAAGGAAACTATTTCTTCCAATCTTTTCATTGATTGCTCAAATGTTTTTTCTTCACTCATCTTTTACCTCGCTTATTTCAGCTTTAACTAAACCGTCCTTAAATTTTACCTTTATTTCTTCGTTTTTATTAAGCATTTTAACGGAATTGATTAATCTGTCTTCAATATACACCAATGAATATCCTCTTTCCATAATTTTAAGAGGAGAATATGCATCCAACAAACTTATTTTTTTGATAAAATCCTGTTTTTTTTCGTTAAAAATAAAATTCAGTAAATTATTTAAACTCGACTGCAAAAGTTTGACGTTTTTATCGTTTTCTTTTATTAAAGTATAGGTCAAATTGCTAAATTGATTTTTCAACAAAGCCAATTTATTTCTTTTGTTTTCGATATTTCCGACATAATTCATCAGTCTTTTATAAATTAAATCCAAGGCGAGCTGTTTTTGATCGTACATTCTGCTCGGATTGATGAAAATATAAGAATTCATCAGTTTTTTTAAACTACCGTAACAATTTTCAATATCTTTATGCGCCATTACCTTCATTCTGTTTTGAAAGTTGTTTATTAACAATTTTACATCATTGATATTGGGAACGGCAAGTTCGGCGGCTCCGGTGGGAGTCGGGGCTCTTTTATCAACCACATAATCAACTATCGTTACATCAACTTCATGACCTACCCCGCTTATTATCGGGGTTTTCATTGCATGGACGGCTCTTGCCAAGGTTTCATCATTGAAAGACCATAAGTCTTCAATGGATCCGCCCCCTCTGACCATTAAGATCACATCAAGTCCGAGTTGATCGACGGTCTTAACGGCTTTGATAAGTTGTCCGATCGAACCCTCGCCCTGGACCAGAACGTTAAGCTCATAGACTTTCGCAATCGGCCATCTTCTTGATAAGGTACTGATTACATCTTCTCTGGCGGCGGTATTTCTTCCGGTAATCAAACCGATTTTAAAAGGGTATTTAGGAAGTGCTTTCTTATGGCTGACATCAAATAAACCCTCTTGACTGAGGCGCTTTTTAATTTCCTCAAATTTTAAATACAAATCGCCTAAACCGTCCAACTTAATGGCGGTAACGAATAATTGCAGTTGCCCGCCGGTTTCAAAGACGGAGGTGTTGCATTTGACCAATACTTTATCACCGTCTTTAACGACAAGCTTTGTTTTGGCAACCATGGACGCAAACATTACGCAATTAATTCTCGCTTTATCATCTTTTAAAGTGAAATACCAATGCCCGCTACGATGATTTGTAAAATTACTTATTTCTCCGGAAACGACAATTCCCTGAATGGCGGCATCGTTATCCAGCTTACCTTTTAAATACTTTACTAAGGCGCTGACCTTTATCGCTTTTAAACTCATAGTTTATCCAACACACTGTTAATCAGCTTATATGCGTCATCATCACAATATTGTTTGGCTAATAAAATATATTCATCAATAATAATTGAGGCGGCTGCCGTTTGATGATCGAATTCACTACATCCCATAAGTAATAAGGACTGTTCGATATAACCCAAACGATCGAAAGTATAATCGTTTAGAACCTGATTAATATAACCGATATATCGCTCCTTATTATCAACGCTGTTATTGATTAATATTTTAGTAAAATCATCTACTTTATCTGTTAAGAAAACATCCTTTATCGCTTCATCAATGTTTTTATCGCACAATAAATTTTGATATACACAATACATGGAATGTTCGCGAATACTATGTCTATCCATTTAATACCTCCGCCATAACATTTTATCACGAAACGGGATATAATGTTAAGCTAATGCATGATATACTGTTTGTGTTTGGAGAATTATATGAAACATATTTTATACAAGGCTTTTAACCACTTTAAAACAATTACGACACATAAATTATTAGTCCAAAAATACTGTTTTAAATTGGGCTTATATAAACAAGGACTGTTACATGATTTATCTAAATACAGCCCTGTAGAGTTTTTATCGGGAGTTAAATTTTATCAAGGCTACAGATCACCTATCGATGCCGAAAAAGAAGCTTTGGGATATTCCTTGGGCTGGTTACATCATAAAGGAAGAAATAAACATCATTGGGAATATTGGTATGACAATACGAAAGACGGATATGTACCTATAGCGATGCCTGATAAATATATTGCCGAAATGATTTGTGATCGCATAGCCGCCTCTAAAGTATATTTAAAAGATAAATATACCGATGCCAGCGCCTATGAGTATTTTATAAACAATTTAAAATATACTGCGATGCATCCCGAAACGATCAAAAAAACCAAATATCTTCTATCTCTTATTAAAGATAACGGCGAAAAAGAAGGGTTCAGATTAATCAAAAAATACCTGCAAAACAACTAATTTTTTAAGATATATAAGTTATTGGGATCAAAGCTTAATGTTGAGCCGTCGCTCATTTCCAATGAAAAATTTTTAATTGATAAATTACCTGCCGTATCCAGCGTTAAGTTTTTTACAATCAATTCATCTTTAGTTAACATCATCTCCATAACTTCGCTATGATAAAAGCTTCCGTCTTTTTTTATGAAGTAAACTTTATCCTCATAGGTAAATACGTATTCGCAAATTAAAGGTTCATCGTTTTCATCAACAATAACTTCAATAAGTTCATTTTCCAAACTATATAAATTTACGGTTTTATCATTCATCCATTTCAGATACATCGAATCATTTAATAAAGTGTAGTCTTTAAAGTCAATTACTTCATGTCTGTTTACATCGACACTTAAATTATTAAAATCAATTAAATATAATTCATTATCACTCTTTTGGATATAAAAATTAAAGGGCTCACAATCAGAAAGCACATCAAGATCATTACATACAAATACATTTACCGCATCCCCGTCATAAGGTATGGTCAAACCGGCGACGTTTATATTTAAACTGTTTACTTCTTCAAGGAAATTTTCTTTGGTATATTGATAATTTTCTTCTCTAAAAGCCAAGGAAAAACCGTAGATGTTTTCATCTCCTACCACCAGAAATTGTTGGAGTCCTTCGCAATTGGTTTTACCGGCAATAAATCTTACGTTTTCATATTCATCCAAATAAAAGTCATTATTATATATTCCATCCACAAACCTCAGTGTACCGTCCTCTACAAACATGGAAATTTGTAAAAAATCATTGTGAATTACCGTTTCACTGCTTAATGTGCAGCCATTATTAAAATAAGTATTGGTCAATTCCCTTTTTTTACTTTCATCAACGATAGGTTTAGTAATGCTGCATCCGCCAAG